>NZ_JAIXMW010000001.1:0-293294 GCF_020328115.1 Candidatus Endomicrobiellum agilis | reverse complement strand
CCACATTCTTGCTCACTTTTATCACCGTATTCTCTTTCTTGAACTCTCTCGACGCAAGCTTGTACGGCTTCTGTATCTCGCTCACATGTTCTACTGCGTCCATCGCCTCAAATATTTCTTTGTACTTTTCCGCTCTATCTCCTATCATACCTATTATCGTAATATCCGCTTCTCCCCTCAAAACGTGAGGCTTATAGCCAAGCCCTTTTATCTTTTCCGTCATTACTGCAATTTCTTCCTGTTTAATCCCTTTTTTCAATGTTATTATCATATATCCTCACCTTTTTTTATTTCCTTTCGTTCCTATCTTTCTTTTCTCTTACCTCCCCAATTATTCTTGCTTATTATACCTTTTTTCATCTTCTCTATAAATATTTCGTTCTCTTTGTACAGTTTACCCGTCACTTTCACCCAATATAAAAGCTCATTAATAATTAGCAACGACAGATTTCTGCCGATCATTTAAAGCGAATAAATAATCAACAGATTGAGTTTGAGCTGAAGGTTGTAAAATGGTCATGATGTTTCAACGCTTCGTAATAAACTAAAGAAAGAGATGAAAAAATTTCATCTTTCGACTGACGTAATTCGCACTAAGTTAAGTACTGTAAACATACTTAGAATTTATACTAAGAATATGTTCAACATCAGCGTTAATAGCCAATCTACCTTTCAAATTACCACAATAAATACTGTAAATACAAAGATAAGAGAAGTCCCTACAATGACTTTTCTTAGCCAACGTCTTAAATCAATTGATTGTTGAGATTTTTTAAGCGTTGATACCTTCAACAACAATAATTGACAGTAATAAACATTAAATATAAAATTATTCTGATATTTTGTAACAATTATAATTTGACACTCAGTACAATTTAAAGACAAAAGGCTGTTTTAGATACAGAGTCTCACTCTGGAACAACAACGGTGTGAGTATGATACACCACCGCACAGACGAATAGGAGCGAAGTGACGGTACCTTTTACAAACGGAAAAATTTTCAACTCTGTCAAAAAAATCAAATAAGGACTAGCTTAAGTATTCCTTCACTTTTTTCAATAATAAAATTATAATCTTTTTCTAACGAATTACAACATTCTTCAAACACCCTAATCGCTTCTTCAAACTTACCTTTGTTGATAAGCACAATACATTACATTTCTCGTTAAATTCTTTTAATTAAATTAAAGGAGAATTACGAGTTAAAATACGTTTTTGAAGTTTTTTAAAATCAGAAAAACTAATAAAGGAAACATCCTCATATTTTTTAAATGCCGAGCGCATTAAATTTCTTGTCAAGCACACTAAATTCTTCATCAAGTGCAGCAAAGCCACTCACCGATAAGCAAAATAAAAAATATAAAAAATACGAGTGAAAAAAAATCTTTTAATTTTTCCCTCATTATTAAAAATTAAAATTATAAACCCCTTTTTTATTGCGAACAGCGGTTTTTGAAAAATAACTAAAGTTTGAAAATTCTTTTAAAAAAATACCAAAATGGGAGCGTTTCCAAAAAACAAGAGGTTTACAAAAATCTTCAGATAACATCAAACGAATTAAAGACTTTTCCAAGTCACAACCTTTACATTTCAAAAACTTTAATGCGTCACAATTGTTACGCTCGAAAGCAGAAATAAATCTATTAAAAATTTCATCGAACTTCAAAACTTTACCCGAAACAGAAACACCAGAAAAAATATAATTGTGGGAATTATGCTTAACCAACAAAACATAATTGTGCAAAAACAAAAGAACTTCCTCCTTTAATAGTAATATTGTTATTATTATTCTGTACATTTTGGCGGATTTAATTTTTCATTTTCATCTTCTAATCTCTCAATTCTCTCATCAATATCAAAAGCTAAAATACGGAATGTCTTTCCCATTTTTCACAATCTGCTTTATAGGTAAGTCAAACATACAAAGCCAAGCACAAAATACTCCTTTTTTCAGAATCCATAATTTTGATTTTATTAAGCATAAAAACACCAAAGTTCCCAAGAGTAGGAATGATACCGCGTATCTTAAAATCTGCGGGCATTATAGCTCAAGCATTATCTCTTTATCTGCAGTAATTAATCCGTCACAGTCGCCAGCAAAAGTATTTTTATTAGAGGTACTGACAATTTTTTACGGTGTTGCCGTGAACTTGGTTTACACATGCCAAACTCGTCGGATTTAACTTTAAGGAAAACAAAAAAAAGATTTTCTTGCAATTTCGTCTTTCATATTGCTGACAGCTTTATTAGTCGTAAAACGTCTATGCGGAAAAATTTTTTTGATACGAACCTCTCTTTTTTTTATTGTACATCTTGCCATAAACCGATTCTTTCTTACAACTATATCGCCAATTATCAACTAAATCTCAAACTGAATTTGTATAATATAACACAAAGGATACAGATTTAATCGCGCTGCTGGAAATAATGATATTTTCTTTCCTAACTTTCCTCTGCATCTCATTCTCTATTGCTTAACAAGCTAAGGTCTCCAATTGCGTTTGTCTCTGAAATAAAGACGAATTATACACCGAATTCTGTCTTTTAAAAATAAATTTTAAAAGTGCAATCATTTCTCTGCCGTTAAAATCGCTTTTAACGGTCAAGCGACTATATTTCAGTCTTGCTTCCCAGTAAGGATTTAGCCGTTTCACTTTTTGCATTACTGTAAAAACTTATCCTTTTTATAGGATACTTTTTCCGTTTCCAGAAAAAGCGTCTCTGTTCGCACCTCTGTCCTTGCGGACGACAGGAATTACCTGCTACCGTTTTCTGCAATATTGTCAACGACTTCTTGCAGTTAAAGTTCGGACTTTCCTCTTTACAATAAGTGTAAAGCGATTGCGTACCCGTCTCTATTTCAGTTATTTTATTTTTTCAACAATATTCTTGAACAATTATCACAGAACACAAGCTCACGGCATTTATGTGCCTGATTTATCAACTGCGGTCTCAACGCCATTCCGCAGCCTCCGCAACTTTCACTTTCAATGAGACATATTCCCTGTCTGCCGTAACCGTTACAAAGTCTTTCATATTGCGCTAATATCGTATTATTGACTTTCAATTTATATTCTTCTCTTTCTTTCTCTATTACCGCCGCTTCTTTTTCAAATTCCCTTATGGAACTCTCTAATTCGCTTATCTCATTTTCTATTTTTCGCTCAAATTCTTTTAATTCATTTTCAACAGCTTTGACGACAACAAATTCTCTGTCTATTCTATCCATAAGATCCAAAATTTCATCTTCAACAGCTCTTATGCCGTTTTTTGTTTTTTCTATTTCTAAAAGCAACGCTTTGTAAGCATCATTTGATTTAACGGCGTTAAGCTCCGCAGAGTATTTGTCAATTGCTTTATTTTTCGAATCAAGCTCTGCTTCCTTTTCTTTTTTTAAAGAATTCAATTTGCCAAAATTTTTCTTTTTCGCTTCTATCTCCGATTTTTTTTCTCTCAAATTTTTCTTTTGTTCTTCCACTAAATACGGAGCTTCATTGATTTTTCCCCTGATATCGCGTATTTTAATATCATAGTTCTGCAATTCATACAGCAATTCAAGATCATACTTCAAATTATCCATCCATACCTCTTCTAACCGCTTATACGAAAACATATAACGAACTGTAAAAAAGCCGGCTTTTACACGCCACCACTTTCTATCAAGAATGGTGGGTAGTGCAGGGTTCGAACCTGCGACCACTCGCGTGTGAAGCGAGTACTCTTCCGCTGAGCTAACTACCCTATAACGAGAAATTATTATAGCAAATTAACCAAATAAAAAACCCTTGATTTCTCAAGAGTTTGTTCTAATTCTTGCTACAATTTAGACTAAATATAGGATCAGTTTTTATAATTTAAAGTTACAATTGGGCCTGGTAGGACTTGAACCTACGACCATTCGATTATGAGTCGAGTGCTCTAACCAACTGAGCTACAGGCCCGCCGTAAATGCTCATAATACACACTTAAAAATTTTACTCAAAAAATAATTTTAAGTCAAATAAAAAATGATGTTTGCTTCAATTTCCAAATATTATCTTTTTCTTTGAAGATTAATAACTAATATTCTTTTTATTTTTTATCCCTATTTTTATATTTTGGTTTCTATGCTTCCGTCTTTATAAATAATTAAGGAGTAGTTTTGTATCAAGTCTATTCTCAAACTGTAAAAAGACGCCGCATTATTAAAGGATCATTTCACAGTGTCAAGCCATTCTTCTGCGTTGCTTTCGGTTGCCATTCTCCAATCGCCGCGCGGCGAAAGAGATATTGTCCCTATTTTTACACCGTCAGGAACACAGTTGCGTTTAAACTGGTTTGTAAAAAAACGTCTTATAAAGACACTCAGATGTTTTTTTATTTCTTCCCTATCATATTTCCCTTCAAAAGCCTTTACGGCAAGCATAAGCGTCTTATCCGGTTTCTGCCCAAACCGCACGGTATAATACAAAAAGAAATCGTGAAGTTCGTAAGGTCCTATTATGTTTTCTGTTTTCTGCGAAATTTTGCCTTTATCCGCCGGAAGAAGTTCCGGGCTTATTTCAGTATTTAAGACGGCAAGCAAAGCTTCTTTATATTTTTCGATTCTTTCAGCCTCATAAGAGACAAGATATTTTACTAGAGTCTTAGGAACAGATGAATTTACGGCATACATGGACATATGATCGCCGTTATAAGTGCACCAGCCGAGCGCATTTTCAGATAAGTCACCTGTACCCACAACCAAACCTTTTTCGGCATTTGCTATATCCATCAATATCTGTGTGCGTTCCCGTGCCTGCACATTTTCATAGGCAGTATCTTTTTTGCCATTATGCTTTATGTCTTTAAGATGTTTTTCAACAGCGTCCATAATCGGGATGTTTCTAATTTGTATTCCGAACGCTGCCGCAAGTCCCGACACATTTTTTACAGTTTTCGCGCTTGTGCCGGGTCCCGGCATAGTAACGGCTATAATATCTTTTTTACTTCTACCCAAAATCTTATAGCTTCTCAATATAGCCAAAAGAGCAAGGCAAGAATCAAGTCCGCCGGAAACGCCTATCACTGCACTGAGTCCCGTAAGTTTTAATCTTTCTGCAAGCGCTCTCGACTGCATTTGAAGTATGAGTTCCGCTCTAGAAGATACGGATTTAAAATCACTCGGAACAAACGGTAACGGCGAAATACGGCGCACAAGCTCCGCTCCCGTTTCATCAAAACTAAATTCCACCGTGCAGTATCCATTTGAAGCGGTCTCAAAAACATTAAGCTTGCGTCGTTCGTAAGCAAGCTTCTGCGTATCTATTTCGCATACAGTAAGCCCGCTTTCAAAAAGTTGGCTTTCCGTAAGGATTTCTCCGTTTTCGGCTATAATGCGCAACCCTGAAAAAATTATATCGCTTACCGACTCGCCGCTGCCTGCAGAAGCATAGATATAACCTGCTGATAAACGCCCGCTCTGCGATTTTATAAGAGTTCTCCTATAATCGCTTTTACCGATAAGCTCATTAGAGGCGGAAAGGTTTACTATAATTGAGGACCCTGCCTGCGCATGACGGTTAGACGGCGGCGAAATTATAAACATATCTTCGCATATCTCAGCGGCAATTCTGACGCTGTCGTTATTTTCTGCCGCAAAAATTATATTCGTCCCAAAAGGCACGACTTGTCCGCACAATTTAATTGAGCCTAAAATATTCTTACCCGAAGTAAAATGACGAAGCTCATAAAACTCGGAATATGTAGGCAGCGCAGTTTTAGGCACAACCCCCAAAACTTTTCCATTCTGGAAAGCAACAGCGCAAGAGTAAAGTTTCGCTTTATTCCACACAGGAGAACCGACAAAAACAAGAGCTTTTTTCCCGACAGTGGCTTCGCAGATTTTGTCGAGAGCATTGCTCACAGAATGCACAAGAACATCAGACAAAAACAATTCTCCGCACGTATATCCTGTCACACACAATTCCGGAAAAACTAAAAGTTCAACACCGCAAGCATCCGCCTGCTCCATCAGTTTTATTATTTCTTTGACGTTTGCCGAAGGATTTGCCACGCTTATATGCGGCGTTGCCGCTGCCACTTTAATAAATCCGTATTCCATTATCTGCCCTTTGTTATTTTTATTAAGCTTTTCTCAACACTTCGTTTTTTTCAAAATGCTCAACCGAACGTTCAATTGAGCATTTTGTTGTTGTTCCGCCGTTTGCATAAATCTCATGCGGCAAGTTAGTATATTCTCTAAATAGTCCTTGTTTATATTCAGTTTGTTCTTTCTTAGTCAGCATGTTAAGCATCAAGATATAGCATTCGATAAAATCCGCTGCTATTTTGTTAGTTAAATCAATATTCGCCGTTAGATCGTAAAAAAATTGATTTGAGCGTCTATTCGCTTTAACTTTAACGTTTGCCGCAAGCGACTTGTAGTTTTTAGTCGCTTCTTCTAAATTTTTATTGGCGGTTTCTAAATCTTGGCGATAACTTGCCATTTATTAGTATCTAGCATATTATTTTTCTTTCCATAATTGACAATAAGATTGATGTTACAAACATATCGTTTAATGTGCAGGATATTCTGTCCTATAGCTTTTACGGATGATATTTTCCCAATCTTAAGCGATGTAAACGGGATAATTTCTTTCTAAACTGACTATTTAATTTATACTCTCTCTCAATAGTACAATATTGTTTTTCAATCTATATTTTGAAAAATAATAACTGCCTAAAACTGCAGTGGCAATAATTATCAAACTGACGCTAATCCAATACTTTTTTGTCTTCCAACGAACGAAAGACAATTCAGACTTTATTTTTTCTGTCAGAGTAGTTTCAACATTAGGAACAGAATCGCCGACAATTTCGCTCTTTCCAAACCGCCGCAACCGGCAAAGCACAGAAAAATACAGAGAAAAATAATACAAACATTATATTTTTTATTTCTTTACTATCCTGTTTTTATTATTATTCCAAAAGATTGAAAAACTACCTCTTCCATCTGCCGTGAACGCACACTCATACTGCGCCATCTTAACAATAGTTTTTATAAAGTCAGTTAAAGCACTGCAAACTCTTTTGTTAATGCCGTCCGTTCATTTCAAACAGTCTCATTTCTTTAAAGCTACTTTCAAAACTGCAAAAAGACACCGCATTATTAAAAAATCATTTCGCTGTCAAACTTCTCTTACACGTCGCTTTTGGCTGCTATTTTACAGTCGCCGCTACACGGCGAAAGATACGTTATCCGCGACCCTACTTACAATCAAAAACACAGTCGTGCGCTTGCAAGTCTTAAATAGAGATGAAAAGAGTATTGACAAATCCGCACTTTAATATCTATACATTGTTGCCATCGCGAGTTTAACCAGCTATATATCCCAATCAACCGTCCATTTCCAATAAAGCTTAAAACTAAGACTATTCGCAACAAAGTCGTCTAAATTTTAAAAAACCAAACCAACTTTACCGCCTTTTTCCCATTATATTAAATCCGAAGGCATAATTTCTATGCCTATAAAAGTTCCTGACGACTGTTTGAAATCTTCAAGCAATCTTGTAAGCTCTAATATATTTTCCCTATCGCCTTTGATTATTATATATTTCCTGTAAACATTGTTAATTTTTGCAATATATGCCGAAACAGGTCCTAAAAGCTTTAAGTTTAGTTTACAAGTTTTGGCTGTGCTTTCAAGAAAAGAAAAAAGTTTCTCAGAATCTTCCTCTGCTCTTTTTTCTTCTTTATTTCTTATTGAAATTTTTGCCAAATCACAATAAGGCGGATAAAATAATTTTTTTCTCTCTTCTATCTCGGTTTTATAAAAGGACACAAAATCATGATTTTTCGCACATTCTATCGCATAATGCTGCGGGTGACTTGTCTGAACTATTACGACACCCCTCATATCTCCTCTGCCACTGCGACCCGCAACCTGAGTAATAAGCTGAAAAGTTTTTTCAACCGACTTAAAATCCGGAAGATACAAAGACGTATCCGCATCTACGACGCACACTAAACTTACTCTCGGGAAATCAAATCCCTTTGCTATCATTTGCGTTCCTATCAATATATCGTACTCTTCATTTTTCATGCCGTTATAAGCTTTTTCATAATTTCCTTTTGAAGACGCCGTATCTCCGTCGAGTCTAAAAATCTTTGCGTTTTTAAAAAGTTTTTTTAATTCGTTTTCAACTTTTTGAGTTCCGGTGCCGAAAACAGTCATATCTTTGCTTTTGCATTTGGAACAAGTCGCGGGAAGATTTTTTATTTCACCGCAGTAATGGCATTTTAGCATATCCGGATTTCTATGGAAAACCATCGAAATGGAACATTTGGGACACTGATAAACACTGCCGCATTTTCCGCACATAATTACAGGAGAGTATCCCCTGCGATTTAAAAAAACTATTACTTGCTCCCTTCTCGACAAGGCTTTGGACACCGCTTCTATTGTCTCTGAAAAAAGCACTCCTGTTTGAAACATTCCGTTTTTTGACGTCAAAACTTTTACTTCAGGCAAGTCCTTTTTATGTATCCGCTCGCTTAACTCTATTAAATTCAGTTTGTTTTCAATCGCATCTTTATAACTTTCAAGCGAGGGAGTCGCCGAACCTAAAACCACAACCGCATTGTGATATACGCCGCGCTGTTTTGCAATTTCTCTGGCGTCGTAAGACGGTTTTTTATCTTGTTTGTACGCACGTTCGTGTTCTTCATCGACAATTATGAGTCCCAAATTTTCAAACGGAGCAAACACTGCAGACCTTGCGCCTATCATTATTTTTATACCGCCGTTTTTTGCTTTTGAAAACAGACTGTACTTCTCAACGTTGCTTATGCCGCTATGCCAGACGCCGATATTTGTGCCAAATCTTTTTGTCATAATATCTACAAATTGAGTCGTAAGAGAAATTTCCGGGAAAAGCATGATGGTGCTTCTGTTCTGTTTTAAAGCACATTCTACAGCGTTTATATACACTTCTGTTTTTCCCGAAGCAGTGATTCCGTAGAGAAGAAAAGCATTATAAATCTTTTTTTTTAAATTTTTATTTATCAAATTAACGGCATTTGTCTGTTGAGCGTTTAAAATATGGTTTTCACGTATTTCTTCTCCATCTGCAATTTTATTTTTGGGAATTCTTTTCGGAAGCTTCATCGAAACGGGAATCATTGATGCAAGCGCTTCGCCCAGAGAGCAGACATAATTCTTTGAAATATAGTTCGCGATCTCAACTGTCTCTTCGGTAATAAGAGAGTCGTTGTCCTCAACTTCAATAATCCGTTTTAATTTTAAATCGTCGGTATTTTCAACATCTAGACAGGAAATTACGTAAGCAGTTAAAGTTCTTTTACCGAATTGCGCTTTAACTCTTTTTCCAACTATGTTTTTGGGATTTAGATTTTCAGGCGGCAGATAATAAAAGGTTTTATTTAAAGGAACGGGCACGGCTAATTCTAAAACTATCATATTTCACCCATATCTAAATAACGCGCAACTTTTTTCATATCCTCCCAGACAAACTTTTTTAAGTCTTGGTTTCTGAGAAGAGCAGCAGGATGATACGTGGGCATAAGTTTTATGCCTTTATATTCCCTTACGGCACCTCTTATCCTGCTGATGGGTTCTCCGCTTTTTAAAAGTCCTTTTGTGGAAGAGGCGCCTAAAGTCACAATAATTTTAGGTTTAATAATGTCAAGTTGCATATCTAGATAAGGTTTGCATATTTCCATTTCTTCAAATGTCGGAGGTCTGTCATTCGAGCGTTTTTCGGGATTAGACGCATCAATCATAGGGTGACATTTAACTATATTTGCAATATATACGGTTTTTCTCGTCTGTCCCATTGCCTCAATAATTTTCGTCAAAAGCTGTCCGGCTCTTCCTATAAAAGGCTCTCCCTTGTGATCTTCATCATACCCTGGACCTTCGCCGACAAACATTAAATCGGCATTCGACGATCCGATTCCGAAAACTGCATTTAAACGACTTTTACCTAAAGGACATTTCTTACAAGAATTAACTTTTTCTCTAAGTCGTTCGAGTTCTTCTTTTGAACCGAAAATTTCGGTAGGAGAGATTTGCCGCTTTATTTCCGTCGAAACGATTTTACCATAAGAAGCGTCCGCAGTGGAGGTTTTATAAATTTCATTTTCTCCCCAATTGTTATATTCTTCAAGGGATATTTTTGCCAGATTTAATATTTTCAAATATTCTGATCGTTTCATCTATGATATTTTCCGCAATGATTTTTTTACTTTTATCCGCTATTTTCAAAACACTACCAGCGTCTATGATATAAACCGTAGTATTATCCGAGTTAAACGATTCTTTGCCATTGGCGATTATAAGATTGAGTTTTTTGCTTTCCAACTTCAATTTGGCGTTGTTTATCAAATTTTCAGTTTCAAGCGCAAATCCCGCAACAACCTGATTTTTTTTATTTTTACCGCAATACCCGATAATATCAGGATTTTGTTTAAGTTCTATTAATAGTTTGGGATTGTTTTTTTTAATTTTACGTTTATAGGTTTTAACCGGACTATAATCCACAACAGCCGCCGTGCTTATAGTGATATCGGCTTTCCTAAAATTTAATTTTGCCTCTTTAAACATCTCTAAAGCCGTCGTAGTTCTTATAAGTTTTACACCTGTCGGAAATACGCTTACCGGACCCGAAATAAAGATAACGTCGCCGCCTTTTTTCAAAGCGGCTTGAGCAAGAGCATTCCCCATTTTCCCGGAAGATTCATTGCTTATAAATCTCACGGGATCAATATACTCTTTCGTGGGTCCCGATAAAATAAGAAATGTAAGTTTTTTCGACATCACCACAAGAGTTCCCTTACTATAACTTCAACTGAAGCAAGCTTGCCGTCTCCATAGTCTCCGCAAGCAAGTTCGCCTTTTTCAGGCATGACAAACCTATAGCCGTAACTTTTTAAAGTTTCAATATTACTCTGCGTAGCTTTATGGTTAAACATATTGGTGTTCATTGCAGGGCATACTAAAATATCCGCTTTTGAAGCAAGCACAGTGCAGGCAAGTAAATCGTCTGCTCTGCCACAAGCAAGTCTTGCAATTATATCAGCGGTAGCCGGAACAATGACAATAATATCAGCTTTTTTGGCAAGCGATATATGACTTATTTCATATTTATTGGGAAGTTCAAATATATCTTTGTGTACCTTATTTTTTGACAAAGTCTGCAAAGTGAGCGGCGTTATAAATTCAGAGCCGCCTCTTGTTAAAATACATTCAACGTTTGCTTTAAGTTTAACAAGCTCTCTTATAATATCGCAGCTTTTGTACGCTGCAATACCGCCGCAAACGCCCAGAACAATATTTTTGTTTTCTAAAGTCATGCATTTTCTCACAACATCTTAATCATCAGTCCGCCATATGGCAGCGACGGTGACGGCAAATATGCTCAATTTTCTACTGCTATTACAGGACGATAAAGCAATTATCTATTCTCTTACCTCTTTTTTCATTTTTTTGCTCAGTTCTTCAATTTTTTCATACGTCGCGATATTTGTTACAACATCACTTAACACTTTATTTATAAGCTCAGTCTGCGTAAGCTTTCTGTAATCTTCAGTCTGCTTTACCACTTCAATCCATTTTAACGCAAGTTTTACTACTTCATACTTTCCCAAATGAGATGCTGACATTGCCAATCCTAGCTGCGTTTCCGTCAATACCATTTCTTTTATCCCTTACTAAAAAAATTAATTAAAATACTTTTGCTTTCTATTCTTTAAAATTTTGTATTCTAAAGACTTTATAATCGTTTTCACCGCAGCCACCGCTTCATCTAAATTCTCATTTATAACTAGATATTCGTATTCTCGAGCGAATTCAAGTTCTTTTTTCGCGTTTTCAAGACGTAAGTTTATCCCCGACTCTTTACAATCTTCATTTCTTGAAATCAGTCTCTTCTTAAGCGTTCCGAAATCGAGAACCATTATAAAAATCATACAGGCGTCGGGATACTGTTTTTTTATATTCATTCCGCCCTGTACATCAATTTCTAAAAGAACGTTTTTTCCTGCTTTTAAAACCCCGTCTAGAAATGTTTTTGAAGTACCGTAATAATTGCCGTGTACTTTCGCCCATTCGGCAAACTTCTTTTCTTCAATCATTTTTACAAATTCGGTTTTATCTATAAAAAAGTATTCTCTGCCGTTTTTTTCGTCTTTCCTAGAAAGTCTTGTAGTATATGATACCGAATACTTCATATTATTACTGCTATCCACGACAGCTCTGCATATAGTAGTTTTACCCGCTCCGGACGGGGCAGAAATAATTATTATATTGCCTAGTGATTCGTTAGAATTGTCTAATTTTTTATTCAAATTAAAAATCTCAATCAAAAAAATATCGGGAAGGCGGGACTTGAACCCACAACCTCCTGCTCCCAAAGCAGGCGCGATAGCCAATTACGCTACTTCCCGGTTAGCAATTTCAGAATACTTGTTACGCCGGATAAACCTCATTCAAAATTCATTTCGGAATTTGCAGTCGGTTTCACAATATTTAAGGAGATTTAGCACATAGAGTGCTAGATTTTTTCCGGATTTTTCAAAACTTTACGATTTTATTGTTTCGATTTTCATAATGATAACTGCGAATTTTATAAATCTTTTATAATTTCTTTTACTTTCTGCAAAGCTTTCGCTCTATGACTTATGGAATTTTTTATTTCACAATCAAGTTCTGCAAAAGTTTTCTCGTACTGCGGGATGTAAAAAACCGGATCATATCCAAACCCTTCAGTTCCTACCGCGTGTTCTTTTATTATACCAAATATTTTACCCTCTACCAAGAATATTTTACCTTCAGGACTTGCGACCGCAATTACCGCTCTGAACTTTGCTGTCCTTTTTTCTTCAGAAACATTTTTTAACTCTGCAAGCAGCTTTTTATTGTTGTCGTCATAAGAACAGTTTTCGCCGGCATACCTTGCCGAATATACTCCGGGTTTACCGTTTAAATAATCGACCTCAAGTCCGGAGTCATCCGCAATAGTCCATTTTTTAAAGAATTTAGCCGCTTCTTTCGCTTTCTTTGAAGCATTTTCTTCAAGCGTTGCACCGTCTTCCGCCGTTACAGGGTAATTGGAAAAAGAAGTCATCGGCACAATTTCAACATTCAAATCTTTTAATATCGATTTAATTTCTTCAGCTTTATGCCGATTCCCCGTAGCGAGAATTACTTCTTTTATCATTTCAAAATCCTTTTTAACACGCTCTTCTTCTAATCCGCAACTTTACACGTCATATTCAAAAGTTCTTTAATTTTTTTCCGTAAAACGATTCTCTTTAGTTCCTTGAATTTCAACAAATTTTCTTGAAGGACATCATCACAACACTCATAGTCCATAATCACGCCATTGTCTTTTCTTTAGATTATAAAATCTAAAACCTTAGTTATTCAGTCGCGTTTTCCACCTTTTCGTTCCATAAAATATGGGACTTTTTTCAACGAAAACCGCACACAAAACTTTTGGCTTTTCCGTTGAAAACATATAGTAATCTTGACATACACTAAATAATTTTTTTGCAATTTTAATTTTTCTCGACTGCAATCTTTTTTTTGTTTTCATATATGTCACAATATTTAAACATATCCTCCGCTGAACTTATTTCAAGGAACTGCTGATAGAATTTATTCCAAAAATTTTAAACTTTCATTTATCCTTTCAATTTTTAAATTTGCTTCTCTAAACCTTAATTTAATTTTTTCTATTTCGGATTCAGCGGCTCTTTTTATAAAATTTTCATCTCGCAATTTTAAACTTGTCCTGTCAATTTCTCGTTTTGCGAGAGCAATTCCTTTTGCAAGCCTCGCTCTCTCTTTTTCAATATTGATAAGACCTTCTAAAGGCAAAAATATTTCAAAACCGCTCGCAACGGCAAGTGCAGAATTTTTAGGTCTTGTAATATTTTTCCCAAATCGTATCGAGCTTATTTTCACAAGCTGTTTTATATAGCTTTCGTTTTCCATCGCAATTTTTTCTTTGTCGCTATCCAAAATGTTGAACAACGCTTCAATCCACATTGCAGGAGAAATATCCATTTCGCTTCTCAAAGTTCTTATCTTTACAATTATATCCTGTAAAACTTTCATTTTTTCAATAGAATCGCTATTTACGTCTTTAATTTCAGTAAAAGGACTTTCACTAATTATTCTGATATTTTTTTCATTTCTATTCAATATCCGCCATATCTCTTCGGCTATAAAAGGCATTATGGGCGACATCAACTGCAATGCCGATTTCAACACATATATCAATATTGAAAGAGTCTGCTTTTTTATATTCAAATCCGCTGACATAACGCGTATCTTTGAAAGTTCTATATACCAATCGCAGTATTTTGTCCAGAAAAAATCATAAATCTCCCTTGCAGCGCTATCAATATTATAAGATTCGTAGCTCGCTTTGATCTTTAAAGCGGTTCTGGCAAGCTCAGTCAAAATCCACTCATCGACAAACTCAACTGATTGGATATTCTCGTCAAGTCCGGCGACGTTTTTCGAATTCATTATTATAAATCTCGACGCATTCCATATCTTATTTACAAAATTCCTCGCCGCTAAAAAAGATTCTTCCGAAATCTGCATATCTCTCCCGGGAGCAGCAGTCTGTGCTAACGCAAATCTCAAAGCGTCTGTGCCATACTTGTCCATAATATCGCAGGGATCAACAACGTTTCCAAGAGATTTTGACATTTTCTTACCGCGTTTGTCTCTCACTATGCCATGTATAAACACGTCGCCATAAGGAATATCTTTCATGAATTCCAAACCAAACTGCACCATTCTCGCAACCCACAAATATATAATTTCGTGTCCCGTAGCTAAAACCGATTCAGGATAAAAATATTTTAAATCCCCGTTATTTTCATCTTCACCCCAGTTAAAAACGCTTATAGGCCATAAAGCCGAAGAGAACCATGTGTCTAAAACATCTTCGTCCTGAATAAAATTCTTGCTCTTGCAGCAAGAACATTCTGAAGGTTTATCAAACGAAGCAACAGGCTTGCAGTCTGTTCTGTTCCCTTTTTCGTCGACACAGTAATAAACCGGTATCCTGTGTCCCCACCATATTTGACGGCTTATGCACCAATCTTTCAAATTTTCAAGCCATAAAACGTAAGGTTTTTTCCATGATTGCGGATGAAAAGACATTCTCCCGGCATTCGTCGCATCAACCGCTTCTTTAGACATCTCTCTTACTCTTAAAAACCATTGTTCCGACATCAAAGACTCTATTTTTCCAGAGCATCTGTAACACTTTCCCACCGAGTGGTCATAATTTTCTGTCTTTACCAAGAACCCTGCAGCTTCCAAGTTTTTAACGACTTCTTTTCTTGCCTCTTCAACACTCAAACCACAGTATTTCGGCGGAACATTCATCATTTTACCGTCGGTATTTATTATTTCTATAGTTTCAATATCGCTTCTCTTAGCTATTTCATTATCAACCGCATCATGAGCGGGCGTAATTTTGACGGCGCCCGTTCCGAAAGACTTATCGATAGCATAGTCTGAAATTATTTTTATTTCTCTGTTTACCAAAGGAAGTTTTACAGTTTTTCCTATCAGTTCCGCATATCTTTCGTCATCTAGATTTACGGCAACTGCCGTATCGCCGAACATTGTTTCAGGTCTTGTCGTCGCGATGACGATGTATCCATCGGAATCTCTCAATGGGTATTTTATATACCACAGATTACTGCTTTCGTTTTCATACTCAACTTCTATATCAGATAAAGCTGTCCCGCATCTGAAACACCAGTTTACAAGTTTTTTCCCTCTGTATATGAGACCTTTATCAAACAGTCGTATAAAAGCTTTTTTGACCGCTTTTGAACGGCTTTCATCCATCGTAAAAGCCAGTCTGTCCCAGTCCAAACCGCAGCCAAGCTTTTTAAGCTGATCTAATATTGTATCGCCCGTTTCAGCTCTCCACTGCCACATCTTTTCCAAAAATTTTTCCCGCCCCAAATCGTACTTTGTTTTACCTTCTTTCATAAGAAGTTTTTCAACAACATTCTGCGTAGCAATACCGCCGTGGTCTGTACCCGGAACCCACAAAGTATTATACCCTTGAAGTTTTTTAAATCTTATTATGATATCCTGCAAAGTAGCATTCAGAGCATGTCCCATATGTAGAGATCCCGTTACGTTGGCGGGCGGGATAACCATGGCAAACGGCTTTCTATTTTTGTCAGATTTTGCCGAAAAGGTTTTATTTTCTATCCAGTATTTACGCCATTTTTCCTCAATTTTTTTAGAATTGTAAACTTTTTCCATTTCCATTTTAAGACCTTCCCGAATTTAATTTGGAAATTATACCAAAAAATCATTATTAATTGTAATTTTTTTGTACAATTTACTATTATTTTCAGTCGCTATTTTTGAAAGACGGATTTTACCACCGATACGACATTAATACCAAAGAGGTAATTATGGAAGCAAAAACAGCATTGATAACCGGAGTTTCAGGAGGAATAGGCAAAGTACTCGCGTCGGTTTTTTCAAAAAATGGATGGAATATTTGCGGCTGTTATAAAAGCAATAAACCAAATTACGCAATTCCAAATTCCAAATTTATAAAAGTGGACATATCAAAACACAGTGAAGTAAAGGAGTTGATAAAAAATTCAATCGATGAGTTCGGCAAAATTGATTGCGTTATAAACAGCGCATCGATTACAGCAACCGCAATCATACTTAAAATGACCGACGAAATGTGGGAATCTGTCATTAAAACAAATTTAAGCGGAACTTTTTATGTGGTTAAAGAGGCGTTGTCCACGATGATAAAACAGAGAAACGGATCGATAATAAACATCGCATCAATTTCAGCGCTTAAATCTTACGCCGGTGCGGCAGGCTATTCAGCTTCAAAATCAGGAATTATATCTCTTACGAGGACAACCGCAAGGGAAGCGGGACGTTTCGGAATAACCGTAAACGCGGTTCTGCCGGGTTTTCATTTTACAAGTATGGGGGACAAGTCAAGCGAGACATATGTCAAAGCAGTTAAACAGGAAAGCGTTTTAAATACTACAACCGATATCAAAGAACTTGCCGATTTTATTCTCTTCCTCGCTCAAATAAAAACAGTATCTGGCCAAATTTTTAATTTCGATTCAAGGATAGCGTAAAGGCAGAGATAAAAGCGGCGATGAAAGACATAAAATTCGGAATTACAGGAATCGGCATAATTTCTCCTCTTGGTTCAGGAAAGGAAATAAACTGGCAGAGGCTTATTAACTCTGAATCTCAAGTTCGTTACGATAAGCAATACGGAGTATGCACTGGTTCCGTCCGCGATTTTAAAATGCAGGATGATATGCGCCAATACGAGATGGCAAAAAAAGCAATTTTAGAAGCTATGAAAGAAGCCGATATAAGAAATTCGGGATATAAAGAAAAGCGAATCGGATTTTGCATCGGAGAAAGTAAATTAAATCTCTTTAATAAAGTTTTTATTTTTGAAAACACTCTTTTAGAAAGACTCAAAAAAAGATTCAGGTCTTACGGTACTACGCTCGCTATATCCGCAGCATGCGCGACGGGCACGCTGACAATCATAGAAGGCTGTAGCTTTATAGAAAACGGATTATGCGATGCGGTTATATGCGGAAGCGCCGAAACTTCGATACATCCACTATATGTTTCGGCATTTAAAAATATGAACGTTTTAGCAAAGCACAATCCGAGTCCTTTTGACGAAAACAGGGGCGGCTTCGCGATAGCGGAGGGCGCCTGTTTTGTTATAGTTGAAGACATAAAAAAAGCATTGAGACGCGGAGCAAAAATTTATTGCGAAATTAAGGGATTTTCAAGCGGAATTTATTCAAACGATACTCTGTCCTTAAATTCGCACCGGAAGATAAAAGATATAATAAAAAGAGCAGCGAATTCAGAGACGCCCGATTACATACACATGCACGGCAGCGGCACAAAATTAAACGATTATTACGAAAGTGTGGCTGTCGCAAAAAGTTTTGAAAATGCATATAAAATCTCTTTAAGTTCTACTAAAGCGGCAACTGGACACATGCTTGGAGTTTCCGGAATGGCGGGAGCGGTTTTTTCAATGCTTGCGATAAAAAACAATATTGTTCCGCCCACTTTAAATTTTAAGCAGACCGATATAAATTTAGGACTGGATTACACTCCAAACAAATCCAAAAAGAAGATTATAGATTCCGCTTTATCTCTTTCTTTTGGATTCGGAGGACAAGGTTCCGCTCTTTTCTTAAAAAAATTAAAACTTTAAGCTTATGACGTAAAATATTCTGAATCAAGTTTGAAACTGCATTTTCGCTTTTCCCTCTCGAGAGGGAAAGTGCCTATTTTTGTTAACCCTTCTATCGCGCTAGAGTCAAGGCTTGAAATACAGGCAGCCGCTGTTTTCAACTGCGACTGTTTGGGAAAGGAGAGTATTGTTTGTCGAGTTTTCAAAGTCATTATTCAAATCTGGTTCAGAATTATTTTCCGTACGGCACGAACTTTTTTGTTATTCTATTTTTGCACTGATATCTAAGTCTTGCAGACTATAAACCATATTATAAAAAAGATATTTTTTATAATATATATACTCCTAAAGATAAAAATCTTAAATCCTCAATGTAGGAAAATATGTCTTAAAAGCGCATTAACGGCAATTTCTCTGAAACGCTTAGACGCTTGCTATTCCACAATGGCAAATAATTTTATACGGCATAAGCGAACCGTCTCCGAATTTTTCAAAAGCTTCATTTTTTTAGGACGACAATAATCTCAACGACATATCTTTGTTGTATGCATAATAAGTAATATGATATCTTTAAAATTTAGTTTCACATGCTAACTCAACGTGTGCGGTTACAATTTTTGTCAATTCCACAAAGCTATTAACACAACAATGCGGGACTGCAACTAAAGTCCAAAATTAGTTTACGCTCAATGATAAAAAAGGAATTTAAATGCTCAACAACTTTTTATTAAAAAGATTATCAGAAATAGAAAGCGGCGGTCTGCTTAGAACGTTAAACACAATACAATCAAGTCCCGCGTCGACAATTAGAATAAACGGAAAAAGCTTCATAAACTTTTCATCAAATAACTATTTAAATCTCGCCGGAAATAAAGAAATAAACGAAGCGGCTATGAACGCCGTTGAAAAATACGGATTTGCAGGCACATCTTCGCGCTTAGTATGCGGCAATCTTTCAATTCATGAAAAATTGGAAGCCGAACTCGCCGCTTTTAAAAATAAACAAGCTTCGCTCGTTTTCCCGAGCGGCTATCAGGCTAATGTCGGCGTTATAAGCGCATTGATGTCAAACGAAAAAAATTCGTGCATAATAATGGACAAACTAAACCACGCTTCGCTTTGGGACGGAGCAAAACTTTCCAGCAGCAGAATTTTCGTCTACGAACACTGCGATATGAATTCACTTGAAAAATCGCTCAAACGAGCGCATAAATATGAAATTAAATTGACAATAGCCGAGTCAGTTTTTTCTATGGACGGAGATTTTACGCCTTTAAGAGATTTCGTCGAATTATGCCAAAAATACGGCGCTGTGAGCATGCTTGACGAAGCGCATTCAACGGGAGTTTTCGGAGAAGAAGGAAAAGGACTTGCCGAAGTTTTCAACGTTTCAAACAAAATAGACATAACCGTCGGCACGCTTTCAAAAGCTTTCGCTGTACAAGGCGGCTTTGTCTGCGGCTCTCGCCAACTTATTAACTTTCTAATCAGTAAAAGCAGAGCTTTCATATATACAACGTCAGTTTCCCCAGCAATATGCGCCGCCGCTTTAAAATCTTTGGAAATCGTAAAAAGAAGCGACGCTCAAAGGTCGTTTTTATTGAAAACAGCCGAATATTTAAAAAACAAATTAAACAAACTTGGTCTTAACACCTTAAATACACAGTCCCAGATAATACCCGTTATAACCGGAAGTATTGAAAATACTGAAAAAACATCGTCTTATTTACGAGAGAAGGGAATTTACATTCCGGCAATCAAACCGTCTACGGTGCCCAAGGGACAATCAAGGATAAGAATTTCGCTTACGTCGGGACATGTCGCCCGTGATATTGAAAAATTGATAGATTCAATTTCAAAGATTGTCTAACTCTATTTTAACCGCACTTATTATTTTTGATATTTCCCGATTTGTCATCGTAAGATGTAAAAATAAAACAAGCGTATCTCCGAGATTTCTGATTAAGACTTCGCGTTTTCTTATGTCAGCGCAAATTTTTGCGCCTGTTTTAAGTTTACAATCATAAGGTTTTCCCGTTTTTTTGTCTTCAACAATTTCTATGCCCACCATCACGCCGCAATGCCTAATGTTTCCGACCTTGTCATGTTTTGACAACAATGCGAGCTCTTTTTTTAAGTGTTTAATTTTAGACTGAAGTTTTTGTAAAATTTCATCTTGCTGCAACGTATCAAGAACCGCATTTGCAGCAGCGCACGCAAGCGGGTTTGCCGTATAGGAATGTCCATGAAAGAAAGTTTTAAATTCTTCATACTTTCCTAAAAAAGCATTATAAATCTCATTTGTGACAGCAGTAACAGCCAAAGGCATATAACCGCCTGTTATGCCCTTTGAGAGACAGATAAAGTCTGGTTTAACATCTTCATGCTCTACTGCAAACATTTTTCCAGTTCTCCCAAATCCCGTGGCGACTTCGTCGCAAATTAAAAGTATTCCGTAACGTTTGCAGAGATTTGCATATTCTCTAAGGTAGCCTTTCGGCATTATTATCATACCAGATGCTGCCTGATTCAACGGCTCAATAACAGCAGCAGCAATCTCTTTGTTATTTTCGGCAAGAATCGTTTCGACCTCTTTTATACACTGCCCCTGGCAGCCCATTTGCATATTGTGATCTCTAAAATTCTCCGCGTTTACAGGAAATTCTATTTCTTTTTTTCTGTGAGCGCATCTGTAGCAATAAGGCGACATTGCAAAATAGCTTTTAAAAAGCAAGTATCTGAATCTTGAATGAAACAAATCTGCGCCTCCCACTGAAACAGCGCCGATAGTATCTCCGTGATACGCATTTTTCAAAGATAAAAAAAAGCTTCGTTTTTCATTCTTAAACTGCCAGTACTGATAAGTCATTTTTAACGCGGCTTCTACAGCGGTAGAACCGTTATCGGAATAAAAAATTTTTTTTAAGTTATCGGGAAGTATTTTTAAAAGTTTTTCGGACAAATCTATCGCGGGTTTGTGCGTAAGTCCGAGAAAAGTCGTGTGCGAAACTTTGTCAATTTGTTTTTTTATCGCTCTGTCTATTTTGGGATTTCTATGTCCCAAAAGAGTTACCCACAGCGATGATACTCCGTCAAGATACTTTTTTCCGTCGACGTCATATAAATACGAACCTTTAGCTTTATCTATTATCAGAGGACTATTTGGATCGTCGTTCAGCCAATCCGACATCTGCGTAAAAGGATGCCAAATATTGCTTTTATCCAAATTTATCAATGCTGTCTTTATTTTATTATCCACTTATTTTTCTCCAAGTCGATTTTTTCGTTATATCCCAATTCCAAGACGAATAAATTAGTTATTTCTTTTATGATTGACGCATTGGACTTTACAGAAATATCTTTCTTATCCCTTTTGCCGCTCAGAACAATCCCTAAAACTTTCTGTTTATCTCTCTTTAATTTTTCAATCGTAAGCAGCGTATGGTTAAGCGTGCCCAAACCGAATCTAGCAACCACAACAATCGGAAGATTGAACTTTTTTATTAAATCGCTCACAAAAAAATTTCGTTTTAAAGGAACCAAAACACCGCCCACTCCTTCAACCACAGTGAACTCATATTTATTCAAAAAATATTTAAACGAACTATCAATCTTTTTTAAATCAAAAACTTTGCCGGAGACATCGTTTTCCAGTAAGGACGCTCCGTAAGGAGACATTGGATTCTTAAAAAACACAGGCGTAACCATTTCCGGGTTCTCGTCAATTTCCGCAGCTTTAATTAAAGCTTTTGCATCGTTTCTGTCGCCGGTCGACACCGGTTTAAAAACGCCAGTATTTACGCCGAATTTTTTAAGCGCCTCCGCTATTTTGCAAGATACATAAGTCTTCCCAGCTTCCGTATCAGTCGCCGTTACAAATATTCCTCTATACATTTATTTCATCACCTCGACAAATTGACGTAATTATCCTAAGAATACTCTTATACGCCAACCAACTTTTGAAAAGCAGCAAAACAGTTAAGTATATCGAATAACGACATGGCAAATCCAACAATTAAACGCAACTAAACTTAACTGAAAGACAAAAAGACAAGTTAAATGCTTGCCCAAAGTATTGCTCGACAATGAAGAAAAAGTAGCAGCAATAATTGATAAACGATGAAAAGCAGTCGTCTTTATAAATTTTAAAAAAGTTTCAAAGCGCTTCAGTACGGAAGAATAACAAGTTTTTTTAATTTACATATTTCTTTCTAAATTCCAGATTATTTCCGTCTATCTCTGTCGCATCCACAACAATATTGTCACCCTCTTTAAATTCTCCCGAAATGAGTTTTGAAGAAAGAGGATTTAGCAAATATGTCTGTATGGCTCTCTTTAAAGGTCGCGCACCGAAGGCGGGATCATATCCTTTTGAAGAAATAAAATCCTTCGCTCTATCGACAAGCTCGACATGAATATTTTTTGCCGCAAGACGATTTTCAAAAGATTTAATCTGTATGCCGATAATCTTACTTAATTCCTCTTCTCTCAAATTTTGGAATATTATTATTTCATCTATTCTGTTTAAGAACTCCGGTCTGAAATAGCTGTGGAGTTCCTGCGTAACTTTTTCTTTCATTTCGTTATAGTCATCGCATATCTGAATATGCTGCGAGCCTATGTTTGACGTCATTATAACTACCGTATTTTTAAAATCAACAGTCTTCCCATGTCCGTCCGTAAGCCTACCGTCATCAAATAGCTGGAGCATAACGTTAAACACTTCAAGATTTGCTTTTTCAACTTCGTCAAACAAAACTACGCAATAAGGTCTTCTTCTTACGGCTTCCGTCAATTGCCCGCCTTCTTCAAATCCGACATATCCGGGCGGAGCGCCTATAAGACGCGACACGCTGTGTTTTTCCATGTATTCGGACATATCGATTCTCACTATATTCTTTTCATTATCAAACAGAAGTTCCGCAAGCGCTTTCGCAAGCTCAGTTTTGCCGACGCCTGTAGGACCTAAAAACAAAAATGAGCCTATAGGTTTATTGGGATCCGAAAGTCCAGAACGAGACCGCCGCACCGCATTTGCTATCGCGGATATAGCTTCGTCCTGACCGACAACTCTCTCATGCAACTTACTTTCCATTTTAAGAAGCTTCTGCATTTCGCTTTCCATCATGCGCGTAACGGGTATTCCCGTCCATTTGCTCACAACTTCGGCAATATCTTCTTCGTCAACTTCTTCTTTCAACATCTTCTTTTTTTTCTGCAATTTAAGAAGTTTTTTATTTTCCTCTTCCAGTTGTTTCTGCATCTGTGGAATTTTTCCGTAACGAATTTCCGCGACAGCATTTAAATTGCCGTCTCTTTCGACTCTCTGTTCTTCAATTTTTATGTTTTCAAGTTCTGCTTTAAGCCGACTAATTTCCGAAATCGAAGATTTCTCTTTTTCCCAGTGAGCTTTCATTTCAGCGGAATCCTGTTTCAGCTTATCTATTTCTTTTTCCATATTCGCAAGACGCTCTTTTGACGCAACATCAGTTTCTTTTTTTACCGCCTGTCTTTCAATTTCAAGTTGTCTCAGCTTGTGTTCCACAGCGTCAAGTTCTATGGGCATAGAATCTATTTCTATTCTCAATTTACTTGCAGACTCGTCAATCAAATCTATAGCTTTATCAGGCAGATATCTGTCCGCTATATATCTCGCGCTCAACGACGCCGCGGCAACAAGCGCCGAATCCTTTATTTTCACGCCATGATGCACTTCATATTTTTCCTTTATACCCCTTAAAATTGCAATCGTATCTTCAACGGACGGTTCGCCTGCAAAAACCGGCTGGAAACGCCTTTCCAAAGCGGCATCTTTTTCAATATACTTTCTATACTCGTCAAGAGTCGTCGCCCCGACAAGTTTAAGTTCCCCGCGCGCAAGCATAGGTTTTAACATATTCGCAGCATCAACCGCACCCTCGGCGGAACCTGCACCGACTATAGTATGCAGCTCGTCAATAAAAAGAATTATCCCACCCTGAGCGGACTGAATTTCTTTTAGAACTGCCTTAAGCCTGTCTTCAAACTCGCCTCTGTATTTTGCACCCGCTATTAACGCTCCCAAATCTAAAGCTATAACTTTTTTATCTTTCAAATTTTCAGGGATATCTCCGGAAACTATACGCTGCGCCAGTCCTTCTACTATTGCCGTTTTACCGACACCCGGTTCGCCTATAATAACAGGATTGTTTTTTGTTCTCCTTGATAAAACCTGCACGCATCTGCGAATTTCTTCGTCTCTGCCTACAACGGGATCAAGTTTTCCGATTATCGCCAGATTGGTCAAATCTCTTCCATATTTTTCCAAAGCCTGATATTTATCTTCAGGATTTTGGTCCGTAATTCTCTGATCTCCTCTTATGCTCACAAGTATTTTTAAAATAACATCTTTCGTAAGTCCGTATTTTTTTAATATTTTCGAAGCAATCTCAGAGCTTTCCTCAGATACAGCAATAAAAATATGTTCCGTAGAAACAAACTCATCTTTTAAACTTTTCGCCGTCTTTTCGGAATTATTCAAAACTTTGTTTAACCCTTGAGATAAAAATAGATTTCCGCCTGGAACTTTTGACTTCTTTTCAATTTCCGAGAGCAGATCTCTTGAAATATCCTCAAATAACATATTTCCATGCTCCGCCGCGAATTTCTTTATTATCGCTCCGATTGTTCCATTTTGCTGCTTTACTAAAGCGTACAAGAGATGTTCAGAAGTGAGTTCCTGATTGCCGTATTCCGCCGCTATATTTTGCGCATCTGCTAGAGCTTCTTGCGACTTAATTGTAAATTTAGAAAGATTCATATTATACTCCTATCTACATTATAGATTAAAACATTATTCGCATACACTGCATACCTGTCTCAAAACCGCCGCAACCGTTTGGAACAATAAAGTATATAAGCACATCACCAAAAATCAACGACAAAGCTCAGAATCAAAATAAAATAGAAAATTACAAAAACATACATTCTTTCACCCGCAACTTCACTGCAACTTCCTTGCTAGTAAAATCCGTATTCTAAAAAGCTTTACAGCTCAGATATTTCGCCTTTCAAAACGGCAAACAGAAACCAAAGATAATCCCCATAGGAAAATTTTAGAAATTAAGGATACACAACAAAGCCTGCAGCAACCGACCTCTTCATAAATCTACAATGACAAATACCGCATGTCCGTCCGTTCAATTTGAGGCTTTTCACAGTTGAATTTATTTTCCCTTTAAGTCTCTCATCTATCCGCTCAAGTTTTTTCAACCGCTCTAAAATAACTTTTACTGTTTCAACCAGCGAATCAAGAAGCTTTAAATATCTAAGTTTTTCTAACTTTACCGACGCCGTCTGTTGCGGTTTATTTCCGCCGCATCCGCCTGCATGCTATGCACAGACGCTAAATACTTGAGGTGATTATACTAAATTTTTTTCGTTTGAATATTGAAAAGAAATCGCTTAGAATAACATTAAAATAATATGAAAAAATACAATAAAAATATGACCTCTAAAAACCGTTAAAATTTTGCGGACTAAACATCTATTTTGACCAGTATTTTACAGATTCACATTCTCTAATAAATGGATTAAAATAAATATGTAGCAAGGTTAACGTAAAACGCGAATTAAAAATATTTTAGATGTTACCAAAGCGTCGTATTATATAACCGATATACCTGCGGTTGAAAGAAAAGATAAAAAAATGATAAAATAAATTAAAGGCATATATATAATTATTAATGATAAATTAGGTGACTTAGACTTTTTTATCATTTAAATATGTCTAATAATCTAAACTGCAGAAGCATTGTAGGCGTACAAAACGGGAGACGATAAAAATGTTATCAAAATTCATTAATTGGATAAAGCCTCTACCGGATGCGAAAAATCCACTTACAGATGAGAAACAAATTGCAAAACAATATAAACATTGGCGCATCAGAATGTTTTTGGGAATGTACGTGGGTTACGTAATGTACTACTTTACACGAAAGAATCTGACTTATGCAGCGCCTTCTATAATGAGAAAATTCAATATTTCAATGCTGGATTTAGGCATTGTGAGTTCAACATCATATGTAGCATACGGCATCGGCAAATTTATAAGCGGCTTACTCGCTGATAAATGCAATATAAGAACTTTTATGGCAATAGGACTGATAGGATCTTCTTTAGTTAACCTTTTCTTCGGTTTTCTTCCATCTCTGCCTCTGCTAACTTTATTCTGGGGGATAAACGGAGGACTGCAGTCTATGGGGTTTCCGCCGGTGGCAAAAGGACTGGTATATTGGTTCTCCCCAAAGGAAAGAGCAACTAAATGGACTTTGTGGTCATCCTCTCATACAGTTGGTACTTCACTGGGAGGAATAGCGACTGGTATTTGTATAGCAATAGGAGGCTGGCATGCGGTTTTTTATATACCGGGCATAGTCGGAATAGTGACAGGCACAATTCTGCTCTTTACTTTGACAGACAAACCTTCATCTATAGGACTACCGCCTATTGACGTCTATCACAAGGACACAATGCCGGTAAAAAGACAAAGTGGTCTTTCCCATTGGCAGCTTTTAACTAAATATGTTTTCGCCAATCCGTTTCTTTGGTCACTTGCGATAGCTTATATATTTATATACTATATCCGTTTTGCAACGCTAGACTGGAGCACCGTATTTATGGAGACCAGAGGCATAGAGAACGCACGCGCAGCTTTTCTGCTGTCAACTATGCCATTCGTCGGCACTCTAGGCGGCATATCGTCCGGTTGGATTGCAGATAGATTTTTTAAAGGACGTTGCACGCCGGTCAATCTCATATATTTATTCTGTTTGATTTTCTGTTTACTGGGCATGTATCACTTTATTCACGCTACAACACCAACATGGATTATGGTATTATTTCTATCTTTAGTCGGCTTTTTTGTAGACGGTCCGCAAAACCTTGTGGGAGGAGTACAGACATCTCGTCTTACAGTACAGGAGTCTGTATCTGCCGCTTGCGGTTTCACTGGAATGTTCGGATACGGAGGCGCTTTTATGTCGGGCTTTGGCGTAGCCTTGCTTGTTGCGAAGTGGGGCTGGCACGGATTTTTTGTGTCCTGTATCGCATCTTGTATACTGGCAATGTTCTTTATAAGCTTGACGTGGAAGAAAGAAGCTGTGCTCAACAAAAAGTCATCTTGAAAAGCTCGAATTGAAAACAAAGTCGCAGGTTATACAATGAAACACCTCGAATACGCAAATGAATACATAAAATATCTCGAGTGCTATATGAGTGTATAAAATGTTCTTGATGGTGGCATTTAATTTAAGGCATTTCAAACAGTATCATCGAGGCAATAAGAACAAGAAGAGACAATCTGTCATGTATAGGTGACCCGCACACATCTTTCTAACTGACAGTCTATTTTTTAGGAGAATTCTTAAAAATATGAAAAAATTAATAATATTTAGGAGTGAGTTCTTTTTAACAGTTGAGAAATGAGACCAAGAATATGCCAAGCTTACCATAACCAATATACAACGGCGGATAAAACGGAGAAAACAGAAACCGCGCTGTCCAAATATCCTTAAACGCAGTGTTCCCATCTAGATAGTAAGGCAGATGAGGATGCCAGATAAACCGATAAAACAAATTGGAGGCGACAAAGACGACCCATTTTATAAGTTTTGACAATTGACAATCAAAATGAAAAAACTAATGAAAAAAAAAATGGCAGTTTTAGCAGCGGTAGCGCTTACGGTGGGCGTGAGCAGTGCGGCATTTGCTATGGAATTGTTTGGAACTCAAGTTACGGGAGAATGTACATTTACTCTACAGAGAATGCCTGACGTAATGAAAGCCTCTACGACGGAATATAAATCTACTCTACAGATAACGCCTGACGACGTTAAAAATTACATAGACTTAATTAAAGCAACATTTGCATTTTCTTTAAAACTCACAAAAGAATTTGAAAATAATGGTAAACTCGTAGTGCGTTTTAAAGGGGGGGAAGGAAATGGACTTAACGGTAATTTAGAAACGTATTCAAAAATAAACGAATCCGCTGACCCAGGTGCTTTCATAAAAAATACTGAACTATTCTATCAGCAGTCTTTTTTAGACAATAAATTTATCGTTAACTTCGGTAAGTTTGGTGTGGGGGCTTATTTTGCCGACAATAATTATACTTCACAGTTTTTGACTGGAGCTTTCTCAACTGATAAAACAATTAGCATTTCCCCCTCACTTCTCGCTCTAAGATTAAACTACGCCGCAATAACTGATATTAGCATTGATTACGCCTATTTTACCTATTTTTTAACAAAAGCTTCTCCTGGACCCGATAAAGGACTAAGTATCTTGCAGGTTACATATAAACCTCATGAAGGTGGAAATTACAGAGTATATGTGTGGACGAACAACGCATATCATCGTTCTTATCGGTCTTATGAAATGAATAGAAAATACTATGGGACTTGCGGTATTGGCATAAGCGCAGATTACGCAATAAATGAAAGAGTCGGCGTATTTGCCAAAATTGGACACAAAAATCCTTATGTCGGAACTATAAACGATAGAGAACACGCTGAAAGTCCCTCGTTTAATCTTCCTCCACCGTCAACATTATGGAATGTCGGCATTCAGGTAAAAGACTTAACAAATAATGCATTAGGGTTTGCTATCGGACAAATATCCGGAGATTGTGTCTTAAAAAGCAATAACATAGATAATTTTAAATACGGCAAAGAAACGCAGATAGAGTTGTATTATAAACATAAAATAAATAATAACATTTCTATCATTGCGAATTTACAGTATTTAGCGAACCTTAAGGGCGGAAATACATCTTACAACCACGATACAGTTGTCATCGGTATAAGAACTCTTATCGCTTTCTAACTTTTTCCACAATAGATTTTGTTTTATAAGTAAACAATGCAAGATAGAGTGTTTTTCATTTTTCAGCATTTTTTAACGCTGCATCAATAAAACCTTTAAAAAGAGGATGGGCTTTCATCGGTCTTGAGCCAAACTCAGGATGAAACTGCACTCCTACGAAAAACGGATGGTTTTTCATCTCTATAATTTCAGGAAGCATTCCTTTGTGGTATGCGCTTACAAAAAGTCCAGCTTTTTCCAATATATCTATAAATTCAGGATTCATTTCATATCTATGTCTGTGTCTTTCTTCGATTTCCACGGTTTTATATAAATTATATGCCAATGTATTTTTCTTTACTTCAGACTTGTAATTTCCAAGCCTCATTGTGCTGCCTCTATAACGTATATTTTTCTGTTCGTCAAGAATTTTTATTACGGGATATTTCGTGTTTTCATTAAATTCCGTAGAATTCGCACCTTTAAGCTCCGCCAAATTTCTTGCTACCTCTATGACGCTGCATTGCATTCCCAAACATATTCCTAAGAATGGAATCTTATTTTCTCTCGCATAAGTTATCGACTCTATCTTACCTTCTATGCCTCTGCTGCCAAATCCGCCGGGAACTAAAACAGCATTGTAACTTTTTAATTTTTCAATCAAGTTTTTATCTTCGGCTCCTAAATAATGTACTTCAGCTTTTGCACTTAATTCCGCCGCAGCGATATTTAAAGATTCGTCAATAGATTTGTAAGCGTCTTTCAAATCCGCGTATTTTCCTACGACGGCAATTTTAACTTTCTTATTAAATCTAGCGGCGGCTTTTATTTTTGCGAACCACGTTTCATCAAATTTCTTTTTAGGTTTTATGTTAAGTCTTTCTATTATCAGAGAATCGACATCCTGTCTATACAGAGCTTCTGGAATATAATAAATCGACGGACTGTCTAACGCCTCAATTACATAATCTTCTTTCACATTACAAAAAAGCGATATTTTTCTCTTCAATGATTCATCGAGCCTGTGTTCCGTTCTGCATATTATCATATCGGGAGAAATGCCTATCTCTCTCAATTTATTAACCGAATGTTGCGTAGGTTTCGTTTTCAATTCGCGCGCGCCCGCAATATATGGAACAAGAGTGACATGTATACTAAAAATGTCTTCTTTTTTATTTTCAAGTTGAAACTGTCTTGCGGCTTCCATAAAAGGGAGACTTTCAATATCTCCAACAGTCCCTCCGATTTCAATTATCGAAATATCGCAATCATCTTTTAGCGCTGCAAAACGCTTCTTTATTTCGTCTGTAATATGAGGTATGACTTGAACAGTAGCTCCGTCATAATCTCCCATCCTTTCCATGTTGATTACAGTTTGGTAAATATCACCAGCAGTATTCGTATTTGCTTTGCTTGTATAAATATCTAAGAATCTCTCGTAAGTTCCTAAATCCAAATCTGATTCTGCACCATCTATCGTCACAAAAACTTCGCCATGCTGATAGGGATTCATCGTTCCCGGATCCACGTTTATATAAGGATCAAACTTTATCATACTGACTTTAAAGCCGTGAAGCTGCAAAAGTTTGCCTATGCTCGCACCAGAAATGCCTTTGCCTAAAGAACTTACAACTCCGCCGGTAATAAAAATATACTTTGCCATCTATAACAGTTTCCCTTTTACACATTCATTGAAATTTTCGTAGGATACTTCCCGGTAAAGCATGCTGTGCAGAAAACGTCGTTTTTTTTGTTACCGAAAGAACAAGCCTTAACAAGATTTTCTAAATTTAAAAAGGTTAAACTGTCAATATCCAAATATTTTCTTATTTTTTCCACAGAATTATTTGCAGCTATCAAATGTTCTTTGCTCGGGGTGTCAATTCCGTAATAACACGAGTCGGTTATAGTCGGACAGGAAAGGGCAAAGTGTATTTTCTTTGCTCCGGCGTCTTTTAAAATATTTATTAATCTCTTTGAAGTGGTTCCTCTTACTATTGAATCGTCAATAAGCACTATTTCTTTGCCGCTTACAACTTCCCCTATAGGTCGAAGTTTAAGCATTGCCGTTAAATTTCTTAAGTTTTGCGACGGTTTTATAAAAGATCTGCCGACGTAATGGTTTCTCATAAAACCGTTTTCAAAAAGTATGCCTGACGCCCTTGAAAATCCTAGTGCTGCAAAATAACCGGTATCGGGAACGGGCATAACAATATCAGCTTTTACACCTTTCATCTGTTGCGCAAGATATTCTCCCATTTTAACTCTCGCTTCTTTCACAGTTTGCTCAAACACTATGCTGTCAGGTCTTGAAAAATAAACCTGCTCAAAAATACAGGTGTTTTGTTTTTTAGGTTTCTTATATATAAAAGATTCTTTAATCTGCCCGTTTTCTATGACGATAATTTCGCCGGGACTTATATCCCTTATGTATTTGCCCCCTATAACTTCAATCGCAGCACTTTCCGAAGACATTACATATGAATTGCCTATTTTCCCTAAAACTAAAGGTCTAAAACCATTATTATCTCTCACGCCTATCAGAACTCTATCTTTAAGGATTACAAGTGAAAAGGCGCCTTCAAGTTTACGAACTGAATTTGCAACTATATCCGTAAGACTTCCTTTAGACATTGCGATCAGATGAAGCAGTATTTCGGTATCAGAAGTGTGGTTAAAAATTGCACCTTTTTTCAAAAGCATTTCTTTTATTTCAAAAAAATTCGTAATATTGCCGTTATGCGCCACAGAAATATTTCCGTGAATGCAACTTATCTGGAAAGGCTGGGCGTTTATTAAAGAACTCTTTGAAGAAGTCGTATAGCGAACATGTCCTATAGCAGCAGTCCCAGGAAGTTTATTCAATAAAATTTCTTCATTGAAAATTCTTGAGACAAGTCCCATAGCTTTAAAAGTTCTCATCTTTTCTTTGCCGCTTATCGTAATGCCGGCAGACTCTTCCCCTCTATGCTGTAAAGTAAGAAGTCCCGCTGAAGCTAAAACAGCAGCATTTTTATTGTTTTCAACGCCAATTATTCCACACATAGATAGTTGCCTCTTATTGTTATATAAAAAATTAAAAACGCCGACTTCTGTGCGTTTCTAAGCACATATCGGGTTTATTTTATTTCGTTTTTAACTTTGAAAACTAAAGAGCAGTTAACTAACAGTAACATCGTATTTATATAGTACATTTAAACTGATGTTAATTCAAGTAGAGATTAAGGAATAGAATTATGAATATGACCTTTTTGGCGCATACGATATCTCTTATTCTGAGCTTCTAACCGGCTCATAGACGCTTTTAAGATAAGATTTCGCTTTCAACTAAGACGCCGCTCTGCTTTATTGCCGCTCTTTCAAGAGCTACAATGAAAGATTTTAAATGCTGTTTTCGGTACACTAAAGAGTAAAAATAACAATCAATATGCTAAAACTGTACAAATGACAAGACAATTAAAAAGTCATAAAAACTCCTACTTTCCAAAACAAATACCCATCTATTTTTTAGTATTATTCTCAACCACAGCATCCACACGATAAGAAATACAATTTAAATAACAAAATACGGCAAAATCGGAAAAACAAAATAAAACGCAACCAAGTATGCTTAAAATCTTTTGTCGAAAAAATACTCTTTAAACTAATTAATAAAAGGATTCGTTTTTCTCTGTATGAAAATACTTCTTTTCATGGTAAACCTATCTCGCTTTCTAATTCGTCTATCCTGCTTTCTAATTTGTTTATCTTGCTTTCTAATTCGTTCAAAGCAGAACCTATAATATTAAAAACTTGCGTATAATCAGGAGCAAGTAAAGAAATGATAAATTTTAAAACAAAATAACCAACAACAACAAAAATAACAATACTAACAATACTCATAGCAAATTCCTTAATTAAAGAATTTTAACAATAGACTAAAAATAAACAACTAAACTATTCAAATGTTTTGGTGACAACAATTATTTTAAATGACAGATTTTTATCAAATTTACGTATTATTCAGATATGTAATTAAAATTGACGAGCGTTTTAATAGATAAGACTCCAACTTTTTGCTAATCTAATTAATCGCATTTTAACATTAGATATCGCTTTATCGGGACATTCTAATTCTCCGTACTGCTCCAAACTTTCTCTTTCCCCTCTATTTTCTCTGCAAAAAAAAGAAAATATCATTTTCACTTTCAACTTTTTACTTTTTACATCGCCTCTAGCAGCACTTTTTCAACAGCCGCCGCCGCCTTTCCTTTTTCAATTTTCATGCCAAGTTCAATTAATACCATTTCAAGACATGTAAAACCTACAAGTAAGTCGGCTTTACCTATATAGCCCATATGCGCAAATCTTATAATTTTACCTTTCAAATCGCCCTGTCCGCCGGCAATCGACACGCCGTATTTTTCTCTCAAAGTCTCAACTATCTCAACGCCAATTTCAACAGGAACCAAAGCGCTCGTAACAACTTCACACGGAGCCTCGCCGAAAAGTTCCAAACCTAGAGCTTTCATTCCGCTTCTTGCGGCTTTCGCAAGGAGTCCGCATTCGTTCCATATATTTTCTAATCCTTTTTTCCTTATAAGTCTTATCGACTCCTGAAGAGCAACGATAAGAGTTATCGGCGGAGTAAAAGGAGTTTCGCTTACAGCGTAAAATTTTTTATATTTTCTAACATCAAAATAGAATTTCGGAAGTTTTGAATTCTCAACAAGTTTCCAAGCCTTATCGCTCAACATTATAAAAGCAAGACCCGGAGCAAGCATAAAACCTTTCTGCGAAGCGGAGACCATTGCATCAACTTTCCACTCGTCCGCCCTAAACTCCTGACCCACAAGTCCCGAAATTGCATCGACAACTAAAACGGCGTTTGTCTTTGAAACTATTTCGCCGATGGTTTTAATATCATTTGCAACGCCCGTCGATGTCTCGACAAATGTCGTATAAACAGCCTTGACATTAGGATTTTCTCTGAGTGCTTTTTCTATTTCGGCAGGCTTTACGGCTTTTCCCCATTCGACGGAAACAGAAACAACTTCCATTCCGTATTCTCGCGCTATTTCTATCCATCTACAGCCAAAAATCCCGCAGCTTGCAACTATAATTCTATCTCCCGGACTTAAAAGATTTGCAACAGTCGCTTCCATCGCACCTGTTCCCGAAGAAGCCAGCGCGTACACTTCATTTTCAGTCTGAAAAATATATTTTAAACCTTTAGCAATGTCCCCATAAACTGCCGCAAACTCGCCCGTCCTGTGATGAAATACCGGCAATGCTTCCTTAAGAGCAATCTCAGGAGGAACTGGGACAGGTCCCGGCGTCAGAAGGTAATGTTTCGTCATATTCCATTTCCTACGTTCTTTTGTTCATTTTTATGCTTTTTCTATCTATGGGGATCTGTTCTATCGTCAAAGAAATTACCTCATCCATATGGGAAACAGGTATCATATGTAATCGTTTTCTCACGTCTTCAGGGATATCAACTAAATCTTTTTTATTGCTTTCAGGAAATAACACCGTCTTTATTCCTTCCCTATCAGCGGCAAGAACTTTCTCTTTAAGCCCGCCGATACCAAGCACCCTACCTCTCAAAGTAACTTCTCCGGTCATTGCAATTTTCTTTTTTATAGGCTTATTCATGCATATCGAAGCGAGAGCTGTCGCCAAAGCAATTCCTGCGCTCGGTCCGTCTTTCGGTACCGCACCTTCAGGCACATGTACATGAAAGTCTGTACTTGAAAACATACTTTCATCTATTGTCAGTTTTCGCGATGACGAACGGACATACGTCAAAGCGGCTTGTGCGGATTCTTTCATAACATCACCTAGCTTTCCCGTGAGAACCAAAGAATTCTTGCCCCCCATCTTATTTACTTCTATCGTCAGCGTTTCACCGCCGAATTCTGTCCATGCAAGTCCCGTTGCCACACCGATATCATTTTCCGCTATTTTCTCCCTTTCATAATAAGCTACACCAAGATATTTATTCAGATTTTCAGGCGTAATTGTTATCGACTTCAACTCTTTGTTAAATTCAAGCTCTTTGGCAACTTTCCTGCAAAGATTTGCAATTTCTCTACTTAAATTACGGACGCCCGCTTCATGCGTGTAGTTTTTAATAATAGCGTCAAGAGTGCCGTCCGCAAAAATAAACTCTTCCGGCTTTAATCCATGATCTTTTATCTGTTTAGGAACTACAAAACCTTCAGCTATATGATATTTCTCGACATCCGTATAACTGGAAAACCTTATAAGTTCTAATCTGTCAAGCAAAGTGATGGGAATATTGTTTAAAGTATTTGCTGTTGTTATGAACATAACATTTGACAAATCAAAATCCACATCAAGATAATGATCGCCAAAAGCATAATTCTGTTCCGGATCCAAAACTTCAAGCAGTGCCGAGGATGGATCGCCCCTCCAGTCAGAACCAATTTTATCTATTTCATCAAGAATAAATACGGGATTGTTCGACCCCGCTTTCTTCATCGACTGTATAATTTTACCGGGCATTGAGCCTATATAAGTGCGCCTATGCCCTCTTATTTCGGCTTCATCTCTTACGCCACCCATTGAAATTCTCACAAAGCTTCTTCCAAGACTTCTTGCGACGGATTTCGCAATAGAAGTTTTACCCACTCCGGGAGGTCCGATAAAACAGAGGATAGGACCTTTTATTTTCTGCACTCTTGATAAGACCGCAAGATATTCCAAAACTCTATCTTTAACCTTCTCAAGCCCATAGTGATCCTCGTCTAAAACTTCTTTAGCTCTCTTTAAGTCCAAATTGTCAGAAGTCGATTTCTCCCATGGCAAATCCAATATCCATTCAAGATACGTTCTTATAACCGTAGCTTCCGGAGACATCGGCATCATCTTTTCAAGTCTCGCTATTTCCTTATCCGCGGCACTTCTTACAGTCTGCGGCATTTTTGTTTTCTTAAGCTTGTTTTTCAACTCGTCAACGTCTTTTTGCGCATCATCTTTTTGCTTAAGCTCTTTTTGAATAGCTTTCATTTGTTCGGTAAGGTAATATTCTTTCTGCGTCTTTTCTATCTGGTTTCTCACCCTGCTTTGAATGCGTCTTTCAATATTTAATATTTCTATTTCCGTGTTAAGTATCTTGACTATCTTCTCTAAACGCTCAACGGAATTCACAAGTTCAAGAACTGTTTGTTTGTCGTTGTTTTTTATTGCAAGGTGAGACGCTATTGTGTCTGCAAGTCTTGCGGGATCCGCAATATTGCTTACGGAAACAGAAATCTCTATAGGTATTCTGGGATTTAATTTAACATACTGCTCAAAAAGACTGATAGCCTGTCTCATAATTGCTTCAACTTCAGGCATTTTTACAGTTTTCTCATCAAAAACTTTCAACCCAACTTCAATATAACCTTTATTGCTCAACTTAAAATCCGTCCACTGCGCTCTGTTTATACCTTCAACAAGAGCTTTCAATGTGCCGTCAGGCATTTTCAATATTTGAAGCACTTCGCAAATGGTTCCTATATTATAAACGTCATTAGGCGTAGGATCTTCAATTTGAGTATTTTTCTGCGCAACAATAAAAATAAGTCTGTTTGTCGCCATAGATTCTTCCAAAGCCTTGATTGACTTTTCTCTGCCTATGGCAAGCGGCAACACCATTGCCGGATACAAAATTATATCCCTCACTGGAAGAAGCGGAAGTACGTCAGGAATTTTGGGCGGTTCGTTTTTATCGCTACTGAGTCTATCCAGTTCGCTCATGCAGTCTCCTCTGTGCCTTTTTTATATATAAATTTCGGCATTTCTTTTTTTAATACGGTTTCAGCCGTAACTATGCTTTTTACGACTGAAGCATCATCTGGAATACCAAACATCGCATCAAGCAGTATATTTTCTATAATTGATCTCAAACCTCTCGCTCCTGAACCTTTTTTTAAAGCTTCATCCGCTATTTTTTCCAAAGCCTCTTTCTCAAATTTAAGTTCAACGTTTTCAAACTGAAACATTTTTTGATATTGTTTTACTAGAGCGTTTTTTGGCTTTGTTAAAATATGCACCAGATCCGCCGCCGACAAACGTTCTAACGTTGAAATCACGGGAACTCTTCCTATAAATTCCGGTATAAGACCAAATTTTATTAAATCTTCGCTTTCGACTCTGGAAAGCGCATAATCTGCATTTTTCAAATTGTCTCTGTTATCCGCACCGTCTGTTATAAAACCCAAAGTCTTTTTTGATAAACGTTTCTCTATTATTTTTTCAAGTCCGTCAAAAGCGCCGCCACATATAAAAAGAATGTCCGTAGTATCTATTCTTAGATATTCCTGTTGCGGATGCTTCCTTCCGCCTTGAGGAGAAACATTTGCGACAGTTCCCTCAAGAATTTTTAAAAGAGCCTGTTGAACACCTTCGCCGGAAACGTCTCTTGTAATGGACGGGGTATCGGACTTTCTTGAAATTTTATCTATTTCATCAATATAAATTATACCTTTTTCCGCTTTTCTTATATTAAAATTCGCATTTTGTATAAGCCTTAAAAGTATATTTTCAACATCCTCTCCGACATATCCTGCTTCCGTCAAAGCAGTCGCATCGGAAATAGCAAATGGAACGTCAAGTATTCTCGCCAGTGTCTGAGCTAAAAGAGTTTTGCCCGTTCCTGTAGGACCTATAAGTAAAATATTGGATTTTTGAAGTTCAACATCGTCTTCTGATATAGCGTCGACGGACGATTCTAATCTTTTATAATGATTATATACGGCAACAGACAAAGCTTTCTTTGCGTGATCCTGTCCTATGACATAAGCGTCAAGGAAATTTTTTATTTCGCTTGGCTTAGGCAGTTCTAAAATGGCCTCTTTCGATTCTTTTTTATTTAAATCGTCGAAAAACTCTAGCGAACGCCTCGCGCATTCTTCGCAAATATAAATATCGTTTCCCCCAATTAATTTATGAGGATAACCTCTGTTGCAGAATACGCAATGCTTTTCGCTCAAATTATTTTCCATTGTATTCCTCTGCTTCTTTGCAATCGTTGCAAATTTATTACGGCGCCGCTTTTAATTACGACTAACGCTATTTTAAACTGACCACCACTTCGTCAATAAGACCATAGTCTTTTGCTTCGTGCGCCGACATATAATAATTTCTGTCGGTGTCTTTCAATACTTGTTCTGTCGTTTTTCCAGTATGCTTTGCAATTATTTTTGAAAGTTTTTGCTTCGTATAGACAAGTTCTTTTGTTTCTATATCAATATCAGAAACCGTCCCCGATAAACCGCCGCCGTAAATTAAAGGTTGGTGTATCATTATGCGGGAATGCGTCAAAGCATATCTTTTGCCTTTTGTTCCCGCTGCAAGTAAAACAGCTCCAAAAGACATTGCCATGCCCATACAAATTGTGGTTATCGGACTTTTTATAAATTGCATAGTATCATAAACTGCAAGTCCGGCAGTAACCATCCCGCCAGGCGAATTGATGTATAAACTTATATCTTTTCCTTGATCTTCTGAATCTAAATATAAAAGCTGCGCTATTAAAACATTGGCAGAATCGGTGGTAACGGCTCCATCTTGACCTCCGACAAAAATAATTCTGTCTTTGAGAAGTCTCGAATACAAATCATACGTTACGGCAGCTCCTTGATTCCATCTTTCTATTACTGTGGGTATTAGTGACGGCACCTCTTCCTCCAAACAACGTAAATACTTGACACTTGCAAACACATCGTAGAAGTTTATGCGGTTTTCGTTAACTCGAGCTTTCCATGCAATGACAAAAGCAGCGGGTTTTGCTTTACAAAGGTTTTATTTTTCATCCCAGTCTTTCTCTAGCGGCATATCTTTTTCTTCAGTTTTGATATCTGCGCTGCCAAGCAAAAACTTGAAGAGCTTTTGTTCTTTTAACGAAAGCATCACACTTTCTTTTTTTTCCGTAAAATATTTATCAACCACATTTTCTTTACCCGGATTTGAAGTCTTCATCTTATTTTTCTCTTCCTCAATATCAGCGTCGTTTACTGCAAGATTTTCATTTGTACATATAGTATCCAGAATATAAGAAAGTCTCACTTTTCTTTCCGCTTCTTCTTTAAATTTTTCCTTTTCGAGTTCAATTTGTTCTTCAACATACTCGGCGGAAGCGCCTTGACTTTTCATATAGCTTTTCATTTTTTCAATCAAAGATTCTCTATATTTCGCAATTAAACACTGCGGAACCTCAAACTTATTTTTCTCGAGCAAATAGTCGACAATCTGTTTCTCAACGTCTATGTCCTGCCGATGTTTTTCTTTGGCTTCCATACTTTCTCTCAGTTTTGTTTTTAAATCTTCAAGATTTTCAGTTTCAATATCTTTTGCAAAATCATCGTTGAGTTCCGGAAGTTCTTTTTCTTTTATTTCAAGCACCTTCGTTTTAAATGTTACAGTTTTTCCCGCTAAAGTTTTATTGGGATAATCTGCAGGATACTCGACCTTTACATCTTTTTCGTCGCCTATTTTTGAGCCTTTTAAAGCTTTTTTAAATCCTTTAACTATGTTGCTTGAACTTAAATCGAGAATATGGTTTTTCGCCGTAATTTCAGGAAGCGCTTTGCCGTCAGCGGCAAAAGCATTATAATCAACGTAAACAAAACTCTTTTCCGCAACTTCGCCGGATTTAGAGGAAACAAGTTTTGCGTTTTTTTCTCTTAAAAATTCAAGACTCTGTTCCAAATTTTTACTAGTGACTTTAAAAACTTCTTTTTTCACCGGAATGCCTTTATAATCCTTTATATCGATTTTTGGATGGCGTTCCGCAGTAAAACGATATTTTAGAGTTTGTCCGAGTTCATAATTAAATTCTTCGACAACCGGCACATCAATCGAAGCGAACTTCTCTTTTTTAAGAGCGTTTAAAACGGTCTTTTTGATAATGTTTTCTACAGCTCTATCTTTAGCTTCGCCGACAAACTTCTGCTTGACAATACCCATCGGGACTTTGCCATGCCGAAATCCGTCGATTTTTACCTGTTGCTGTATCCAGCCAAAAGCAGATTTAATTTCATCTGTCGCAATATTTTCTGGAACTTCAACATCTACAGTTATAGAACACAATTTTTCGTCAACAACCGTGGACTTAAAATCAATTATTTTATTTTCCTGAACCATTTACTTTTCCTCTTTATTTAACACAAACACTATTTGTCATGCCGGAAACCGCGACTGCCGACTTTCTTGTCGTTATTTCCGGATAAACTCAGCCGGATATCAATAGGAATTGACATCGTTTGTTTTTTTTAGCGATAACCTTGTAAATAGGGTACAGCGCCGCTCAAATCCGCTTAAACCGACAAATTTGCACACCTTATTTAGATTTAGTAAGGCGGTAAACAACGCGGACAGGACTGAATGCCGAAAGCGGAAATAACAACACGCCTTCTCACTTCCTTTCTACTTGACTTGCGGAAAGAGAAGAAATGAAAAAGACGACATTGCTTAAGACAACAGCAAAAAACTTATGCATATGCGGACGGAGGGATTTGAACCCCCATACCTTGCGGTATATGGTCCTAAGCCATACGCGTCTGCCAATTCCGCCACGCCCGCATTTAAGTAATCAAAACAAATAAATATGCGCTGCATAGGAGTTGAACCTATAATCTAACGATTAAGAGTCGTTTGCTCTACCAATTGAGCTAGCAGCGCATCATAAGTAAAACACAAGCTAGAGCTACGCTTTAAAAAAGGATTTTAACAAACTATAATTGAAAAATCAATTATAATAACGAGCTGTGTTTGTGTAAAAAGACACCAAAAATATAACACTTTAACTCAGCTCTTTACAAATTTAACTCTTTTAATCCTATTTTAATTTTTTCTTCTTTATTATATATTGAGCTATTCAAAAAAAGTTCTTTATAAATAAGAGAATTTTTAAATTTATGGTTTTTAATAGGACAAAGCCAACGTCTGGAAGCATAAATCCGCGTGAATTACAACGGAACTTTTTAGAAAGAGGTTTTGATGAAATGTATTAATCCTGTTTCAATTTTTAGTAAGAAATACAATAAATACCAACTTTTTGGTTGCGGTAAGTGCCTTTGTTGCCGAATGCAACGCAGTTCCGAGCGGTTGTTGCAAATATAGCGTGAGAGCAGACTTCACAGGAATAATTTGTCCATAATGCTGACTTACAAAAACGATTGTCTGCCGAAACGGAACAGTCTTCGCAAATCTGACGCACAGAACTTTTTTAATCGTTATAAATAATATGTTAAACCATGCAAACACTTATATTATTTGCATGGTGAATATGGCGCACTTTGCATGGCAGCCCTCATTATCGTATTGCTCTTTTTAATGCTTTTACTTATGATTTACCTAAAGCTGTGATTATCATTCGGTGATTGTCAAATCCTAAGTTTCTTCTTATATCTTCCTTTTTTAATGCGTTTATTCAAATCTATACAAACAATATTATGGCGTTAACAAATAGAGCTAAATCTTTTTCCATCGCTGTTCTGGGACGACTCAAATAAACTGAAAACACATATGTAACCTGTTATAAACGCGCGGTTAGAAAAACGCCGTTGACACTATAATTCTACACGGCATAATAAATAGGAATTCGCCAGACTAAATGTACTCGTCACGTATGCCGTTATCTACGTTCTTGAAAAACGTCTCCAGCGCATTAAGTCCCGCTCCGTCAAGCTTTGTTTTACACTCTTCAATAAGCTTATATCCTAATTCTTTTATTTCGGGTTCTGCAAAATCTTCAAGATATTCTTTTAAAGTAACCAAAGCGTTTATATCGCACATATGTTTTATTTTGCCGGGTTTTGCCAAATCCATGAAATGTTCGCCCGTTCTATTTTTACGATAACACGCGGCGCAAAAACTAGGTATAAATCCCTGCAGGAGCAACGATTTCACTATCTCGTCAAGAGTACGCTGATCGTTTAGACTGAACTGTCTTTCAAGTTTATTGTTATGAGGAGTTACTACCGAATCGTCTTCATATCCGCCGGGAGTAACCCTTGATTCCGCGCTTATCTGAGAAACACCCAGATTTACAAGAACGTCCCTTAGGTTTGCAGTTTCTCTAGTTGACATTATTATTCCGGTGTAAGGAACAGAAAGTCTTAAAACAGCTACTAATTTTTTAAATTCTTCATCTGTAAGCGGATATTCCGGGTTTGAAGCGTACGCAGATCCCGGCGCCGGCTCAATACGTGGAACTGAAATAGTGTGAGGTCCTACGCCGTAAGTTTTTTCAAGATATTCCACATGCATAAGCATCGCAAGAATCTCAAAACGGTGATCGTAAAGACCCAACAGCGGTCCTATTCCAACATCGTCGATCTCTGCTTTAAACGCATTATCCACTGCGTCCAGACGATTGTCAGGGTCAGATTTTGCACCCGCAATATGAAGTTTCTTGTAAGTTTCTTCGTGATAAGTTTCCTGAAATATCTGATATGTGCCTATACCAGCTTCCTTTAATCTTTTAAAATCGTCGGTACTCATCGGAGCGACATTTATGTTTACTCTTTTTATTTTATTTCCTTTGTAATCCGCACTGTAAATCGCTTTAACTGCACCGACGTAATAATCCGTATTTTCTTTTGAAGAGGACATTTCTCCCGCAACCATCAAAATGCGTTTATGACCTCTCTTGAGAAGTATTTCTGTCTGTTCTTTTATTTCCTGAAACGTAAGCTTTTTTCTAACGGTAAGTTTATTGTTTGACGCAAAACCGCAATAAAGGCAACTATTTGCGCAAACATTGCTTATATAGAGAGGCACAAACATTACAACACGTTTGCCGTATATGGTATTTTTCACATAGGAGGCGGCGTCGTAGATTTTTTTAAGAAGCGCAGAATCGGTTACAGACAAAAGCTTTGCAGACTCTTCCAAAGTAAGTTTTTTCAACTGTCTTGTCTTTTCTAAAACACTGTCAATTTCTTTTTCGGACGCTTCTATCTCAAGAAAAGAATTTACTCTTGCTTCATCCACGTGTTTCACTTCATCCACCTACCTTATATTTACGACATTTATGTGAAAAACGACTATAAATCGTTCACTCCATAGGCACTTTTTTCTTTTATAAGAGAAATAAAATTATCAATTGCCATAACTCCCAAATCTCTATTGCCTCTTGCTCTTACGGAAACCGCGCCCGCAGCTTTTTCTTTATTTCCCACAACCGCCACATAGGGAATCTTCTGCATTACATTTTCTCTTATTTTATGCCCGATCTTTTCATTTCTGCCGTCAAAAATAACTCTCACATCGTTCTTTTTCAACTCTTTCAACAATTTTATGCAGAACTCATGCTGTTCCGTATTGATATTTATCAACGCGACCTGAACAGGAGAAAGCCAAACAGGAAGAGCGCCTGCATAATGTTCTAAAAGAACGCCTATAAATCTCTCTAAAGATCCTAACAGCGCTCTGTGAATCATATAAGGTCTTGCTTTTTTGCCCGATGAATCAATATAAAAAATATCAAATCTTTCAGGAAGGTTGAAATCAAATTGTATTGTTGAACATTGCCAGAGTCTTCCTAAAGCGTCTTTTATCTTAATGTCGATTTTCGGACCGTAAAAAGCTCCGCCACCTTCGTCAACTTCATAGTCGTATCTCGTTTTTTTCAAAGCGTTCTCGATAGAATTTTGCGCTTTTTCCCAATCTTCTATTTCGCCCACATATTTTTTTTCAGGTCTTGTGGCAAGATATATTTTATATTCACTAAATCCAAAATCTTTAAGACAGTTTATCGCCATGCTAAAAACTTTGAGCATTTCCTCTTCAAGCTGTTCCGGAGTAACGATAACATGCCCGTCGTCCTGAGTAAATCCCCTGACTCTTAATAGTCCGTGTAAAACGCCAGATTTTTCAAATCTGTAAACCGTGCCAAGCTCTGCATATCTCACCGGGAGTTCTCTATAAGAATGAAGTTTTGTTTTATATATCATTAAGTGCATAGGACAGTTCATAGGTTTTACTCGGTACGGTTTTCCCTCTATTTCCATAGGCGCATACATATTTTCAGAATAAGTCTGCAAATGACCGCTTATTCTAAAAAGCTCCTCGCTTGCAATATGCGGCGTAAATAGAATATCGTAACCGTTGTCAATATGGAACTTTTTAAAATAACTCTCAATAGTATCTCTCAAAAGCGCGCCTTTCGGATGCCATAGAACCAAACCGCCACCGACAGCCTCGTTGACGCTGAACAAATCCAAATCTTTTCCAAGCTTTCTATGATCCCTTTTTTGAGCTTCTTCAATTTTAGCCAGATAACCGTCAACATCTTCTTTTGTAAAGAACGCCGTTCCATAAATTCTCTGGAGCTGTTCCCTCGAAGAATCGCCTCTCCAATAAGCGCCTGCAACGGAAAGAAGCTTGAAATATTTGAGTTTTCCGGTTGAACTTATATGAGGACCTTTGCACAAATCCGTAAAATTTCCTGACTTGTACACACTTACTTCGTCGCCATCTATTTGAGAAGCTATTTCGGCTTTATATTTCTCGCCTTTTTCCCGAAAATCTTTAACGGCTCGGTCCTTAGGCACAGAAGAATGTATAAAAGGATGGTCCTCTTTTATTATTTCTCCCATTTTTTCTTCAATTTTTGTCAAATCATCGAGAGTAAAAGATTCTACCCTGTCAAAATCGTAATAAAATCCGTCTTCTATAAACGGACCTATCGCGACTTTTGTTCCGGGAAAAAGCTCTGTGACGGCTGCTGCCATTATATGCGCCGCAGAATGTCTTAAAATATCCAATGATTTTTGTTCTTTCATTTGTCTATTATACAATTTTTTTATGTGCAAATAAGTCCCAAACCTTTCTTTTCCCTCTATGTTTGTATTTTTATTTCAAATATAATTTTATTTTCTACTTCCGCCATTCTTTATTTATTTTAAGAAAAACGCCGACAGAAAATGGCAACTTGACAATTCAATACCGCAGAACCGAAAAATCTATAAATTGCTCAAATATATTTTTTATATAATTTAAAAGAGAAATTCTGTTTAATTTTACAGCTTCATTTTCTGTCATCACCATAACTTCTTCAAAAAAAGCGTCAATCGACGGCTTTATCTCCGATACTTTATCAAAAACTTCATTATATCCGCTTTCCGACACGTAATTCTCAACTTCTGTTTTTACTTTTTTAGCAACGGCGTAAAGCGCCGTTTCGGCAGTTTCAACAAGCAAATCCTCGTTTACTGCTCCGAGAACGCTGATTTTTTGCTTTTCCGCTTGATTTACAATGTTATTTATTCTCTTAAATACAGCCGCAATAGACAAAAAATCCCCTCTTTGTCTAGCGCTACGTAAAGCATCAAGCTTAGGTCGCAAAGAACCCAATGTTTCCAATTTATTAGCCGCCGAGGCATTCGCAACAGCTTTTATTTCATCAGAATTATATCCTTCCGTCTCAAAAAAATTTTCTATTCTCTGTCGAAAGAATTTGAGAAGTCTCTCGTAAGCATCTTTTGATTTCGGATGATTTTTCACATTCTCAGGCAAAAATTCAAAAACTTTTTCAACAGCGCCCGTTAAATCGCATTTAGGCAGTTCTTTCATCGCCACTTTTATAAAACCTGTCCCGGCTCTTTTTATCCCGTAAGGATCCGCAGACCCTGACGGCTCAAGCCCTATTGAAAAAAACGCCACTAAGGTATCTATTTTATCAGACAAGGATATCAAAGACGACACCGGACACGACGGAAGTCTTCCCAAAGCGCTTAACGGCCAGTAATGCTGCTCCATTGACGCGGCAACATCTATGCTTTCGCCCAACTTAAGAGCATAAATTCTTCCCATCACGCCTTGAAGCTCTGGATACTCAAAAACCATTTCGCTTACCAAATCGGCTTTTGAAAACATCGCCGCTCTTTCAAGAGCGCCGCTGTCAATTCTCATATTGAATTCTTCGTTAAAAAGCGCCGCTATTTGTTTAACGCGTCCTACTTTTTCATAAACCGTTCCGATTTCCTTATGGAAAACGACACCTTTTAATTTTTCTATATTTGCGCCAAGCCCTTTTTTCAAATCGTTGCGGTAAAAAAACTCAGCGTCGGCAAGTCTTGCAGCAACAACTCTTTCATATCCCTCTCTCGCAATTTCCAGATATTTTGCAACGCCGTTTTTAACGCCGATAAAATAATTCGAAAAATTGCCGTTTTTATCGTTTACCGCAAAACATTTTTGGCTTTTTTTCATGCACACAGTAAGAACTTCTTCCGGTAAATCGAGATATTTTCCGCCAAAAGCACAAAGTATTGCCGAAGGATACTCAACCAGATAATTCACATTGTCAACAAGTTCTTCGTCAAGTATCGCGCTGCCGATATTTTCAGCGACCGATTTTATAGATTTTTTTATTTCTTCGCGTCTTTCTCTCTGGTTGACAATCACAGATTTATCCTTCATTGTCAAAAGATAATTTTCAGGCAAATCTATTTTTATTTTACCATCATCACATGTATGAAGCCCCGTAGTCCAATTTGAAGAATCAACATCCGCAATTTTAAATTTAATTACCTCTTTCCCGTAAAGCGCGATTATATTTCTTATGGGCCTTGCGAATTTAAAACCGCTTTCCTCCCATATCATTGTCTTAGGGAAAGATATATTCTTTATTATCTCAGGAAAAATTACAGCCAAAAGCTTTCCTGTTTTTTCGCCTTTAGTTTTTTTAGTAAAAAAAAGATACTCGCCTTTTTCTGTCGTCTTTACGGAAAGTTTTTCTGGAATTAAGCCGTTTTTTGAAGCAAAACCCACAGCCGCTTGCGTATATCCGCCATGAGCATCTTTTGCCACTTTCAAAGATGGTCCTAAAATCTCTTCAGTTTTACCATCACTTTCTGGAGAAAGATTCTTCACCATAAGCACAAGTCTTCTAGGCGTGGCGTAAGTTTTAAGCGCGCCGTATCTCAACATTGAAGAATTAAAGGCTTTCAACGCATAATCTTCCATCTGTTTCAAAGCCGGTTCAATATATGAAGACGGAATTTCTTCCGCGCCTATTTCTAGCAAAGCGTTTTTTATATCCTCAACAACCATTTTCCGCTCCGTATTTATCTAAAATAAAAATTTCTTTTAGGCTTCTCGTACTACTTACAAGTTATTTTTTAAATATCGCTTCGGAATTCAAATACTCTTTAGCGACAATTCCTGTTATTGTGCGCACCCTTAAAATATAACCAACTCTTTCAGAAACTGAAATGGCGCCTCTTGCGTCAAGCAAGTTAAACAAGTGCGAACATTTAACAACAGCATCATAAGCAGGAATCGGAAAATGCATTTGGACAAGTCTTTCAGCCTCTTTTTCCCATTCGTCAAAATGTCTCTTTAACATACCGACACCTGCTGTTTCAAAATTATAAAAAGACCACTGCTTTTCATCTTCAAGATGAACATCGCCGTAAGTCACTTTGTCGTTCCACTGCAAATCGTAAACACTGTTTTTCTTTTGAACATACATCGCAAGTCTTTCAGTTCCATACGTAATTTCAACGGAAATCGGATTTAAATCGATGCCGCCAACCTGCTGGAAATACGTAAACTGCGTCGCTTCCATACCGTCAATCCATACTTCCCAACCAAGTCCCCACGCGCCGAGCGTTGGAGATTCCCAGTCGTCTTCAACAAATCTTACATCGTGTTTTTTCGGATCAAGTCCCACAGCTTTTAAACTTTCCAAATAAATTCGCTGTATATTTTTGGGAGCAGGTTTCATAATAACTTGAAACTGGTAATAATGCTGGAGCCTGTTAGGATTTTCTCCGTATCTTCCATCGGCAGGTCTTCTGGAAGGCTCGATATAAGCTGCATTCCAAGGCTGCGGACCAAGAGAACGCAGGAACGTAGCGGGGTTAAATGTTCCCGCCCCTTTTTCCAAGTCGTAAGGCTGCCATATAAGACATCCTTTTTCCGCCCAGAACTTTTGCAAAATCATAATAATTTCCTGAAAATTCATATAATCTCCCGATTTTTACGCAATTATTATAGATGAGTATTTTAGCAAAAAAAACATATTTGACCCTAGCATTATTTTTTTAGTTTAATATTTGACACAAAAATGGAAAAAACTACAACGCACAGTCGTCCGTCTTGGGACGAATACTTTATGAAGCTCGCATGGCTTGTCTCCGAAAGATCAACGTGCATACGACATCACGTCGGGACAGTCATCGTAAGAGATAAAAGAATTTTAACGACAGGCTATAACGGAGCTGCCACAGGAACGCTGGATTGCATGTCTCTGGGCTGCTTAAGAAACACGCTCAATATCCCTTCCGGACAAAGACACGAAATATGCAGAGCGATTCACGCCGAACAAAATGCAATTATACAGGGCGGGTATCACGGCGTAAACATCAAAGGTTCAACGCTTTACTGCACACATTCTCCGTGCGTATTATGTGCCAAAATGACAGTAAATGCAGGCATCAAAAGAGTTGTCACGGATATTGAATATCCCGACAATACCTTTAAAGAACTCTTCTCAGAGACAAGAATAGAGTTTTCCACGTTGAAACTTGACAATTTCTCTATACGCCGGCTTTTATAACCGGCTTTAGATAAACTATCAGCATATTGAGAGTTTTAAGGTAAAAGCGGATTTCCTCAAACTCACGCAACTCTTAAAATCCAAGTTTCGCCAAAAATTCACAAATTGTTCGGATTTTCATAAATGCGCTGCAAGCAGTATAAACTTATATTTCGGATATACAAAGCGACTCTATATTAATTTTTTGCATTTTAAACCTGCAGATGATTTTTATAAACCGGAGGAAGCCTGCAGTTTTAACAAACGGCAAAGATTTTAAAACCCCACAGAACAGATGAATTTTCGGCAACTCAATTCCAATAAGCAGCAGATATTTTAAAAGGCGGATTTGAAACAGTTTTTACTGACAAAAAGAACTGTTAAAAAACTCAAATTCAAGGCAGACAAAAGCAACGCCGCCACATAAAAACGCCTCTATAATGAAGCTGTTTCGTTTTTACGCCAAAGGCAGCGTTATTTGTCGTAAGACAACTATAGAACTATATCAATTATATCTTTAGGAGTTTTAACCGTAAAGTCAGGATTATACCGCCTTATTTGCTCTATGTCGGAGTAGCCGTATAGCACAGCTATTGACATTACCCCCGCGGCTCTAGCGGCTAAAAAATCGTTTGCGCTGTCGCCTATCATAACAGTTTTTGAAATATCGGAATTTGTAAGGCTTATTAAATCCGCAATCGGTTTAGGATCAGGTTTTTTCGCCCCTGCGCTGTCCCCGCCCCATACTTTAACAAAATAATCAGAAATTCCCAGCTTTTTTACAATCTTGCGAGAAAAATTTTCATCTTTATTGGACAAAATCGCTTTCTTTTTATTTTTTAAAGTTTCGAGTACTTCTCCAACACCGTCATACATAATAGTAGTGTCGGTCAAACACTGTCCGTAATAAAATTTAAATTTCTCAAGAATTTCCAATCTGTCCATTCCTTTTTTTTCAGGAATAACTCTGTCCATAAGCGTGCTAGCACCACTGCCAAGGCAAGAACATACCTGTTCTACACGAAGACAATCAAAACCGTAATCTTTCCTAACCGAATTAACTGCCGACGCTATATCTCTTTGAGAATCAATAAGCGTTCCGTCTAAATCAAAAATTAAAAAACTAAAACTCATATTTTAAACCACCTTTACCATTCTAGGTATACACTTAGCAAATTATGAGCCTATCTCGTTTCTTTACCAAAATTTTAAAAACAACACCTTATTAAACTCTTCTATCTTTGTCAAAAAAAAACGACATTATTCTTAAAATTAAAGCCAAAAGCGCAACAGATATTCTCCAATCTTTCGAGACATCGTTCGTCGCTTTGCTTTGCAATGATTACTCTCCCAATCATTATCAGCTTTTGCCCGAAATATATCCGCTACTCTCTTTTTTGTTAATAAATCCCTTGAGAGTATGAAAAAAACTTTTTGGCTACACAATTTAAGCTGCAAATATTCATTTCGCGAATTTATATAGCCTCAATCAAGAAATAGACGTACCCAACCAATCTCGCTAAGAACCTATCAATTATAGCTAAAATGATATAATACAAAAACTCGCCGACTCTACGAAACGATAGTTCATTCGTATCTTTAATATCGCTATAAAGAACATTTATACCATAAATAATTTCTCTGTCAATACGATATGAATATGTCCGCGCTTTGGTGCTTTGACGGAAAAGTTACTCATCTATTGCCCTTATCACAAGAACAGACAGCTAAAATTAAAATCAACCCAACGACATAAAATAACTTAACTAATTTTACCGCTTGCTTCCACCGCCAAAACGTCAATTCTCTGTATAGCGGAACACGGGCAATTTTTTATAATAATTAGCAGACATCTTCAAAATCAGCAAGCGAATGAAAAATATTGTCTCGCAAATGAATGCCGGTTAAACGGGACTTGCTTCTGAAAGCAGAATAAATAAGAATAACCGACTTCCTTGCTTTCAGAAATGATATAAAATCAAGTAATGCAAACAAAAAACACAAAATTTGCAGAAAGAATTTAGTTATGCCATTTAAATCTTCAATAAGTTCATTCATTAAAGAATTTATTCATTGTGACATAAGAGAAAAAGGATATTCGCAGTCAGTATGAACCTTCCACGAATCATATTTCGTGATATATTTAGCAATACACGCAAAACCATCATCTTTAAGAATTCAAAATAAGCAAAAATATCCTTAATTTCAACGGAAGAAAATATTTTTTATGTCAGAAGAAGGACTAAAAGGAATAAAACGCAAGAAAAATTCAGTTTGAATCTGAGTGGCTTGCGAATTATTCTTCATCAAAATAGCAAAATCAGAATAGTTTTGATTAAACTGTCATTTATACTTCAAAGTCTTATCAGCGATAACAACAGATCCACGATAAGGATCCTCAAAACGCATTAAAGTAACAACCTTATCAGCAAAAGATTTCTGCTTCTTCTAAGAAAAAGACTTAGCGGCTTTAACGCCGTTGTCTTTAAGTCTGTTTGCCTTGAAAGAAAGACACGGCTTCCCAAAAGAAAAGACAACCAGACTTAACGGATTTGTCTTCGCCGCGACTCTTCCGTTAAGCAGGAGCTACCTGTCCAAACAGGCAACTGCCCATTTAAATCTATAAAAGATTTAAAAGATGTAAGAGGCTTTTTCTCGAGGGAGTTGCTTGCGTTTTGCCAATAGTTGAAAACAGTTCTGGCTGTTGATTGTTATCTTTCTTTGTTGATTGTTCCAATACTTGTTGAGCATTATCCGCCGTTGCTAATTGTTCTGGTATTTTGACAATTTCCCATATAATTTTTATGTTTATGCAGAGATTTCGGAAGACCTTCCGTTCTTTTACATTTTCGACTGATATTGGTTTCTTCCCTTTCTTGCCATATTCCCGCCACACAAGTCTGCATTTTGAAGGTTGTTTAACGCTTTTTCAGCTGTCTTATGCTGGCAAGACTTTGCCCCGCTTATTTCTACGATTAAAAAGCGTCAACGACTGGATGCCGCCGCGGTGTAATCGGTCATTTTCATCGTTTATTTTTGGGATTGAAAAGGCAGGCGTTTTGAGGGCTGTATCGCCTGAAATAAGCATCGCCGAAAGTAAATCCGCCAATACAGGCAACGGAAATTAAGGAACAAAACTGTTGCTTTATCACCTTGAATCCGCCCTTTTTCTTAAGATTTTTTATACTTTGAAAATATTGATAAAAATATTTTTAGCTCTTCTACTTTTAAAATATATGAAACTATAATAAAAGCTATAAATCCAGAAATTATTGCAATAGGAACCGCAATGATTAAGTTGTCTGAAATCCTGCACATATTCCAAGACGTTATACCCGTTACAGTAGCCGCAAGCAAAGACTTTGAAGATGAAAACAATATTTGTTTAAGACCTAGCTCACCTATGCGTTTTTTTAGATAAATAACAAGCAAAATAAAATTAAAATAAGATGATACTGCTGTCGCCAGAGCAAGTCCTTTAACCCCCATTGGATGTATCAATATAACGCATAGCCCAATGTGTAAAATCATAGCTCCTACAGCTATTTTAACAGGCATTTTTGTGTCTTGAAGCGAATAAAAAACATTTGCAAAAATTTTTGATAGAGCATAAGCGGGAAGACCTAGAGAATAATAAAATAACGCATTGTTTGTCATAATTGACCCTGAAAGATTAAACTTGCCATGCTCAAATAAAAGTTTTACTATAGGAAGCCCTATAACCATAAGTCCGACCGTTGCGGGAAGAAGAGTAAAAACAGTAAGACGTATAGAGTAATTTAGAGAGCTTTTGAGCATTGTCATATCTTTTTGAGCAAAAAATTTTGACATTGCAGGAAGCGAAGCATTGGCAAAAGCAAATCCAAAAATTGCAAGAGGTGCTTGCATAATTCTGTTAGAATAATAAAGTACCGACACCGAGCCTGCGCCTAAAGAAGAGGCAAACCTGCTGTCAACTAAAGCATTTATTTGCTCCACAGATAAACCTATAATTGACGGCAGCATGAGAAAAACAATTTTTTTTACGCCCGGATGTTTTAAATCAAGTTTAAATTTTAAATGCCATCCCAAACTTCTAAGTTTAGGGTACTGCACAAAAAAATGCAGCATCCCCCCTATAACAACACTTGCAGCAAGTCCTTTAATTTGATTGCTCGGAACGAGCATGGGAGCAACAGCAAGTATGTAAAAAATTTCAGAAAAACTTAATGCGGCTGGAGCAAAAGCCGGAATAAAGAATGAATGCAAAGTATTTAATATTGCCAATAAAAAAGCAGCAAGACATATAAAAAGAATAAACGGGAACATCAGCCTTGTAAGCTCTGTCGTAAGCAACATCTTTTCTGGGTCATTTACAAATCCGCCCGCCACTATTTTTGTAAGAAACGGCGAAAAAAACATTCCTAAAACAGATATTGTTATCAGTATTATTAAAAGAATCGCAAATACTGCATTCAAGAATTTTTGTACTTCTGTTTTTTTTTGGGTATGCAAGTACTCGCTCAATACGGGTATAAAAGCTGCTGAAAACGCACCTTCACCAAAAATTCGTCTAAACAGATTAGGGATTCTAAAAGCAGCGTAAAAAGTGTCGGCAAACATACCCGTGCCAAATAGGTTAGCAACAAGCGTATCTCTTATATAACCGAGTATTCTTGAAAGAATAGTACCAAAAGCTGTTTTACCGGCATATTTTGATAACGTTTTATTATCCATTGCACACCTTCATAAAAAAACTCCTAACCATACACGCAAAAAAGTTGGCAAATAAATTTTCTTTGCCAACTTTTATATAGTGATATGTTTATCCTAGTTATATTGACACCCGCAATCACTTCTGCATTTTAATTATAGAACTTCTCTTATATCTCGCAGCTGCATTTATCGCTACACTCTCTTCTGCAGCTTGATTCACATCAGTCTTTGAACGCGATTCAAAATATGCAGCGCTACAAGTTCCAAAACACAATTTATCTTTAAATTTAAATAAGGCTTGGGATTGGCGAATAAAGACACAGCATGGCTGCTAAAACTATTTTTTTCGTGTTAAATCCGCGTTTACATTTTTATACTTTAGGCACAACGCGACTTTCTATATAAATAAAGCTACCGACCTCAGCTCTGCATTCTGCGCGTCATTTACTTATTGTCGCTCATTAGAAATTCGCACACGCTTTGCCGATACAGGAATTTCTGTTTATTATATATAACTCATTTATATAATTCAAGTGTGGTTGCGGTATAATTATTATGCTATATATGGTCGCATAAGAGTGCCGGCATGGAACAGAGATTGAGGACGCGACAATCATATAAATGACAAATATTATATTTGGATTTACGCAAGGGCAGGCAACGCCACAAGAGGACATGTGCACCGAGCAGATAATGCGGCGAGGGGCGGCATTTATAAATTAATAGATACATGCCTTAAACAGACTATAGAGATACTAGGACGCAAATTAAGAGCGAATGACTAAACGGAAAACATTACAGGAGAACAGTCTTAGAAACAGGAGTTTAAAAAGAGTAAAGGCGTATAGAAAAATACGCCTCTCCGGATTATATTTAGATAATCATTTAACTTTCTCTTGGCGTAAAAACCCCATCTAAATACTATTCAATAGTCAATCTTTTAACACAGTCTTTTCAAACCAATCAATGTAAAAAATGCAGAAAATTCCGTCATTTTTGCAAATCTTCTCAGACATGGAGGAATACTATATCTAAAGCAGAAAAGAAAGAGACCGAATTATTTGGACACAAATCTTATCGGGCAGGCAAAGAATCAGACAATTTTTTTAAAGAATGTTTCAAGCGTAAAGAGCAAACGTTGATAACAAACTTCAATAACTCCTCGAAACTTGGCGATAGTCTTGAGAGATATTGCGGAGTACAGCTGGAAAACAAAGACGGCATGCTGCGTTTAATAGAAAAGTTAGAAAAAAAATAGAGAAAACATGCCAGAGATTATATTAGCTTTCTGCGGCGGCAAAGGTGACGACGAGACGAAAGAGCTGATAATAACAGAACTGAACGAGCTTAAGATAAAATACTACAAATTATCAGCTGAAGCTATGGCAAAGACAGAGAACGTTTCTGAGGCGGTAAAACAGGATAAACCAGAACTAGAAAGAAAGATTATGACGGTGTGTTCTGTTTGTTGAAACGCTGAAAAATTTTGAATAAGCTGGAAAAAAAGCAGAAATTTCCATAACGGAAACAGGTTTTAAAGAGTCTTGACGAATTGTTGGGCGGCGGAGCGTGTCTAAAGATAATCTGTATGTTATTGATGACAAACCAGCATAGGCAAAACAACTTTTGTTTTAAATATCGCCGCAAGAGAAAGAGCCGTTTTAATGGTTGGCTTGAAAATGAGCTGCGATAGTTTAATGGCGAAAAGTCTGCCCGGAGAAACTTACCTCTGACACAAAGATAAAAAAATATCCATAGGGAAAGCGCCAACGGCATTAGAAATATTACACCTAAGTTTGCTCTTTTGCGTCGCCAGCGTTACTTTACAAGGCGTATTGTTTCATTTATTGCCGCGGAGGAAATTATGCAGACGACAAGACACAGCTTATGCGAAAAATACAAAATTGCAACACTAATACGAAAGAGTTGGAGGACGACCAGAAAAAAATATTTCTTAAGAAATAGGAACAGCCGCAAAACAACGCCAAACCAAAGCTGCGGATCATTTATGAAAATAAAGATAGTTTAGCGGGACAACCGCGAGTGAAATAAGAGTTAGGCGAAGAATTAAGTTGATATAAGGTATGTAATTAAAGTAAGAGCTTGATATGAATTATAAAAAACTTAGTCTGTCCGATATTTTTTTGCTATAAAGAATGTAAAAGCCAGAGACAGAGGTTATCAAAAAAAATGAAAATATTAGTCGGCTTGAGCGGCGGAGTTGATTCTGCAGTTGCCGCTTATCTATTAAAAAAACAAGGTCATGAAGTGACAGGCGCAATGATGTCTATATGGGACGATTCTCTTCCGAAGCCGAAAATAAAAAACGCCGATTCTTGTCTCGGACCAGAAAATGAAGATATTGAAACGGCGCGCAAAATATCTGATTTCCTTAAAATTCCTTTACATATAATAGACTGCCAAAAAGAATACAAAAAAGTTGTTCTTGAAAATTTTAAAAATGAGTATAAAGAAGGGCGCACGCCAAATCCCTGCATACGGTGCAACGCTTATATTAAGTTCGGCATTCTTCCTGCTGCCGCTAAAAGAATCGGTCTTTCTTTTGGCAAATTTGCCACAGGACATTATGCAAGCATAGGATTTGACGATTCTATCAATATGTATCAATTACACAAAGCCGCCGATATAAATAAAGATCAGACTTATTTTTTATATAGACTTACGCAGAAAACTCTTTCAGAAACCATTTTCCCGTTAGGCGCTTACACTAAGGAGCAAGTCAGAAATATTGCGAAAGAAACAGGAATTCCATCAGCCGAAAAACCCGACAGCCAGGATTTTTACTGTGGAGATTATAATAATATTTTACAGTTTTCCGCAAATCCAGGAAATATTGTGGACAAAAACGGCAAAATTTTAGGAAAACACAACGGGATATGGAACTATACGGTGGGAAAACGCAAAGGTCTCGGACTTGCGGGAGGGACGAAATATCCGTTGTACGTTATAAATATTTCGGCTAAACAAAATATTGTGACAGTAGGCACAAAAGAAAATTTATACTCTTTGTCGCTCACAGTTGAAAAGGTATTGTGGAATTCTATTTCCGCCCCGAAAGAACCTATTGAAGCAACCGTAAAAATTCGACAACAACACAAACCTGCAAAAGCACTTATTATTCCGCGGGGAACATTCTCGGCAAAAATTGAATTTACTCAACCGCAAATGTCTGTCACCGCGGGACAAAGCGCGGTGTTTTACAGAAACAATATAGTTTTAGGCGGCGGAATAATACGATAAATACCACAAACACAACTGATTATATATCAAAATTTGTTAAAGACGAGCGAAATCTTGAAGAAAATTAGAATATATGCAACTTTAGGAAAAAAAGAAATGCGGCTTTAGGTTACAGTTATGAAATGTCCGTCTCCGATGAGGCGTTTTTTGTTTATTGATATTAAGGTGGTGCCTTCTGTTTATCATTTGGTCAACTACATCCACCAATGATAGTTAATATCCTTTTTCGTATTATTTTTTGTAATTAAATCTCTTTCAGAAGCTTCTGCCTGACCTGAAACAGCTTATCTCTGTATTCTTGCTTACAGCTAGAGATTAAGTTAACCCTCTTAGCCTCAATCATAAGGATAATTTTTAACTTTCAATTTTAAAAGGTTTCTCATTTTCCTTCTAAGTCTTTCAAATTTTTTACATTTTCCAATTGACATCCGTTTGCTTTCTCCATAAGATTTTTGTATGAATGTCAACTTGGTTAAACTTGCTCCAGCCAATTTGTTTTGACTGATTGTCCATCAGCGGCTTGTTGTCTTTCGCACAATATTCCCGACCTATTAGACTTCCGTCTTGCAATTTACTTAGAGCTTTTTCAAACGGCTGGATAATTTTCCTGCATACATTACTCTGCATAGTTTGATTCTACATTTTTATCATATGATAATTTTACATTTTGTCAATTTATTGCTGACGTTCCAATTTCTTTAGTGCGCACTCTCATAACACTGCGCAAGTTATAGCTGAATATTTTTCCATCGCCGGGAGCGCCGGTATAAGCCGCTTCTTGAATTGCTTTTATTGTTTTCCGTTCCCACTCTTCAGAAGAAACTATAATCTCAATTTTAATTTTTGGAAGCATGGTTATGGCAATTTCAGTTCCTCGCACAAATTCTTTATAGCCTTTTTGTTTCCCGCATCCCATGACTTGCGAAATGGTAACACCTTTTACTTCAACTCTGTCAAGAGCCTCTTTTATATCTTCCAATTTTTCTTCGCGAACTATAGCTTCGATTTTTATCATGAAACTCCTCCTTTATATTTGCTCTTCCCACCTTAATCCGTCCACCCTCAAGATATAAGAGAGCAGAGGAAATGGAAAGCGGCGAGAGAAAGAATTTTTATTAATCCAAACCAGTAAACGACGGATATGCATTTTCACCATGTTCCGACATATCCAAACCTATAAGTTCTTCTTTCTTTTTTACGCGAAGAGGTATGAACATCCTAACGATTCCGGCACATAACAAAGTTCCTGTAATAACTATCACAAAAGTTACAAGTATACCCTCAATCTGTGAAAAGAGCTGTTCAGTCTGACCGAAAATAAGTCCCGGTTTGCCGCCGTTGATTGCGGGATTTACGAAAACGCCAGTCAATATGCCGCCCCATATACCGCCGATACCATGACATCCAAAAGCATCTAAAGCATCGTCAATCTTAAATATCCGTTTAATAAGCACTATCCCAAAATAGCAGACGGGACTTACGGTTATGCCAATAATTAAAGCAGCCCACATATCAACAAAACCTGCTGCGGGAGTGATGCCCACCAAACCCGCTACAATACCGGTGCAAGCACCAATTAAAGTAGCTTTTTTCTGCTTAATTACATCTATGAGCATCCAAGTTAACATAGCAACAGCGGCAGATATAGCCGTCGTCATGAACGCATGAGCTGCAAGTCCGTTTGCCGCTAAAGCGCTTCCTGCGTTAAAACCAAACCAGCCGAACCATAAAAGCGCCACACCTATAAGAACGAAAGGCACATTATGGATACGATATGAAGTCTGAGCGTAACCGACTCTTTTGCCGAGCAAAATTGCGAGAATAAGACCCGTCGTACCCGAACTAATATGCACCACATCTCCACCGGCAAAGTCAAGAGCCCCGATTTCGCCGCCGATAAATCCTCCGCCCCACACCATATGCGCCAGAGGATAATATACGAATATTGACCACAAAGCTATGAAGAAAAACAATGCTTTAAATCTCATTCTACCCGCGACAGACCCCGTTATAATTGCCGGAGTTATAAGAGCAAACATCATTTGGAACGCTACAAAGACAAACGTAGGCAACGATCCAGCGAGGGAATCTTTTGTAATGCCAGAAAGTCCGAAATTCTTAAAAGACCCTATAAAACTTCCTCCTCCTTCTCCAAATGACAGCGAATAACCTATCAGCACATATAAAACAATACCTAGCCCCATAATAAATGCAGAATTCATCATATTATTTACCATATTTTTTCTGCGACCTAAACCTCCGTAAAAAAGAGCGAGACCCGGTGTCATAATAAACACAAAGACAGTGCATATTATCATAAAAGCTGTATCTCCGGCATTAATCATTGCGTTTCCCCCTCATAAAAGCATCTGGAATCTATCAAATTTCTTCCTTTACCTTTATATTTCTTTCTGCTTTTTTACTATTTTTCTGAAACAAAAGATGGTAAAATACCTGAATACGTACGTCAAAATGACGTCAGTTATCCGCATATTGCAGGGAGAAGTATAACAACTTTCTCTTATTTTGTCAATTGAAAATTCCTTTTGCCGATTTTTTGCAGAAAAATGCTTAACGCGGGACGACGTATATAATTTATAAGATAAGTTTCAACACAGTTCCAAGTTTTTTCTTCCTCTATTCCTTCAAGCGCGTCAATATCATCTCCCGAACAGTTTGAAAGTTTTTTTATAGCCTTTTCAATGTCTTTATTCACAAAAGCGCCGCTATTTTTTAAGTAATCCGAAAAAGCATATCCCGAAAGTTTTAAGAAGCGCAAAGTAAACGCCGTAATCGCACGTTTCGGATATTTACAAGTGCCAAGTATTTCCCAGATTCTCGCTATTAAGTCGTACTTTACGGTATTTTTGAGATTAAAAGGAGCGAATTTGTCGCTTATTTCCGCAGTATATAAAGCGTACAAATTTCTATTGAAATTCATTTTTATTTTCGTATTGTTTTCAATTATATTCGCGCCGGTAATTTTAGGTCTTACAGAAGAATGACCACTAAAAACCATAAATTCGCTCTCCGTTAAAGGTTCGGTGGACGAGGAAAGTTTTGCTGCAATTTTTTTTGCGCTAGGAACAACCGCCTGAATTTTTCCCCACTCATAGGAATAAACAGTTATGAGTTTATCATACTCATCTTTTATTTTTGTGTTGAGAACTAGTCCTTTTATTGTGTAGTACACTTTGTTTTATGAACACACCCTTAATGCAATTCTATTCACTTTTTTTAAGTCCGCGTCTCTTATTTCTATAAAACAATTCCGCCAATTTATTTTCTCGCCGGCTTTAGGAATTCTGCCAAACAACTCTAAAATCCAGCCGTTAACAGTATTATAATTCCCTTCGGGTATCTCAATATTTAATTTGCTATTTACATTAGATATCGATTCATAAGCTTGTATAATATACGAATTGCCTTCTAAAGGTATTGCAGTTTTTTCTTTTGAATCATATTCGTCCCAAACTTCTCCAACTATTTCTTCAAGGATATCTTCTATAGATGCTATCCCTATTGTAGAACCGAATTCATCGACGACTATCGCAATATGGTGATGACCCGTTTTGAATTCTTTAAGTATCTTGCTTATTTTTGCGTCTTTTGGAACATAATAAACGGGATATATTAAGTCTTCAAGCACTATAATTTTGGAGTTACGCCAAGCAACAGCAAGATTCTTCGTATATATTATTCCGACAATATTATTTATATTTCCTCTATAAACTGGAACTCTTGAATATTTTGTCTCAATAATACGTTTGATTATTTCTTCTTCTGGCAAATCAAGGTCTGCTGCAAAAATTTCAAAAAGCGGTTTCATTACCTGCGATATTTTTCTTTCAGTAAAATCTATTATGTTGCTTACAAGTTTTCTAGAGTCACCGGGAAGAGGCGAAGTATTTTCATTTGAAAGCAAAAAATCTATTTCATCCGCTTTAATATATTGACTCTCCGACCGCGCGCTAAACAGTTTAATAATTCTGTTTGAAATTCCAAGCAGAAGCCCGATGACAACTTTAAAAACCGCCGCAAATTTTATTACCGCTGGCAATGCTGTCAATGCTATTCTTTCGGAGTTGTACCGCGCCAAAGTTTTCGGTAAAATACTTCCGACTGTCAATGCAAGAATTATTGAAAGAAAAGGGAAAATTATGTTCAAAATATCGGATTTAATTTCATAGTACATGGAAATATCCACGGCAAGAGACGACAAAACGATTCCCATGCCGACAATAGATAAATTTATACCTATAATCATAGCAGTCATCAGCTCCTGCGTATGCGATTCCCAAAGAGTTATATTTTTAGAATATTTTATTTGATTTTCCTTTATTTCGTGCAAACAAGCACTGGGTAAACTCGTAATGGCGGTTTCCGCTCCGTTAAAAAATACCAAAACGAGCAAAAGAAAAACGAACAGAGTAATTTTACCCACAATTAAAATCATCATTTTTCAAGCTCGTATTCGTCAAGAATTTCGCCGACAATTTCTTCCAGTATGTCTTCAAGCGTAACTATTCCGGTTATATTGTTATTTTTGTCTTTTACAAACGCTATATGAGTTTCTCCACTCTGAAATTCTTTTAGTAAACCATCTATTTTTTTATCCTCGCTGACATAATAAGGAGACTTCACAAGAGAACTCATAAAATGGACTTTATTTCCCTGCCATAACATCAAAATATCTTTTATATGCACATAGCCGATAATATTGTCCTTTGATTTCACATACACAGGCACTCTGCTCCTTGAAATCTCAACAGCTCTGTCTAAAAAGTCTTCTTTTTGCAAAGATAAATCCACGGATTCTATATCTTTAAATGGCGTCATTATTCTTCTTACCGACAAATCGCCGAAGCGAAGCGTGCGTTCAAGCATAGTGCTGGTCTCTTTATCTATCTCGCCGCTGTAGTCGCATTCTGATAGCAGACTTTCAACTTCTTCTCTGCTCAATCCATAAGAATTAACATTTGGAGTTTTAGACGACAAAAATTCAGCGAGTTTTTTAATTAGGTATAAAAAAGGCTTGAAAGTTTTTTCCATTCTTGAAAAAACAGGCACTGACATAACCGTAACTTTTTCTGAGTTTACTCTTGCGTAGAATTTAGGTATGAGTTCTCCAAAAATCAAAAGAGTAAAAGACGTTGCAATCCACGTAATCGTTTCTATAACGTATCTGTTAACCGTAGAAAAAACAGAGGTCATAACGAACGCGGATAGAAAACTTGTGAGCATATCGGCGACGACGTTGAGAGTTAAAATAATTGTGAGAAGGTAATGCGGATATTCAAGCCATGACAGCAAGGATTTTGAAAGTTTTGGAGTTTGAACTATAAGTTTTTTTACTCTATACTTTGATAGACTCGTAATTCCTATTTCAAACGCGGAAACCCAAGCCGATAAAAACAAAAGCAGAAATAAAGTAATTAAAGCCAATAAAACAAACATTTGAATATCTTATCCTGTTTAGCAAACATTTTTGCTCTGCTTACGGCATCATAATCCGTATATCCGCAAAGATGAAGCGCTCCGTGGATTACCAGATAGGCAAGTTCCTGCTGCCAAGCGTTAGCGTATTCTTTTGCCTGTTTTTGCGAACGATTTTTTGAAATATAAACGTCGCCCATAAAAAGCTCCGGAACCACCAAAAAAGATATGACATCTGTTATGCGTCTTACTTTTCTATACTTTGTATTGAGTTTTTTTATTTCTTTGTCGTCTACCATTATAAAATTTATTTGATACTTTTCAACTTTTTCCGATTCTAAAACAGTTACAGCAGCTTTTTTAAGTAACGTCTCATACTGTTTTGGGAAATTGGCAAAATTTATAAAATTACAGTTTTTCCTCATTCTTTGTATTCGATTCTTATATGGTAGATGCCTATAATAGTGGAAATTATACTGCTTCTTATAGCTTCTAAATCTTTTAGAGTTATGGGACAATCCGAGAATTGTCCATCAATAAATTTGTTGTTTATTATTTTTTCGACGGTATCTTTTATTCTCGTGGCAGTCGGTTCTTCGATACAACGGCAGGCGGCTTCGGAAGAATCGGCTATCATTACTATCGCGGCAACTTTTGTAGCAGGTTTTGGTCCCGGATATCTAAAATTTTCTATATCAATATTAGGACTTTCTTCTAAAGCCCTGTGATAAAAAGTATGTATAGAAGTTGTTCCGTGATGCTGTCCGATAATATTAATAATTTCGCTGTCAACATTATATTGTTTCGCCAAAGTAACACCGTCTTTGACGTGCGAAACTAAAATCAAATTTGACATTGTCGGAGATAATCCGTCATGCGGATTATTATCGGAAACCTGATTTTCTATGAAATACTGCGGATTTTTGAGTTTTCCTATATCGTGATAATAAGCACCTACTCTTGCAAGAAGAGAATTATCATTTATAACATTAGCGGCCTGTTCTGCAATGTCTGCTGCCATAACCGAATGATGATATGTGCCGGGAGCTTCAAGTATAAGCCTTTTAAGCAAAGGATTGTTGAAGTCCGAAAGTTCAAGTAATTTAATATTCGTCGTTCTGGAAAACAGTTTTTCAAACAAAGGCATAAAAACGAGAATAATAATAATTACAAATGCGCCGTTCAGCGCCCCGTAAAAAAGATTGTGTTTAAATTCTGTAACATTATAACTGCCGAAAAAATAAAACATTATTATTATTATCGCATGTACAGCGGCAGTTTTAATACCCGTGTTTATAAAATCCGCTCTGCTGCGTATGCTTTGCGCGCCCGCCACAGCTACAACGCTGCCGCAAAGCATAACAATAAAAATGTCAAATCTCATAAAATTCAAAAAAGCTACGAACGAACTTAAAGAAACAGCGTACAGAATTCCGAATCGCGGTGATAAAAGCATTGCCGACATGAGAGCAAACGCAGACGCTGGAGACACAAAAGCTGAGATGTATTCTCTCGAAATCTGAAACATTAATACCGCAATTATAAAAAGCAGACACATTAAAACAACCGCATCGTTATCTTTTAACATCATCTTCTCTTTACTTCGAGCATAGAGAATAAAGAAAGCCGCGCTAGCCGCTATAAGAATAACAGCTCCAAGCATTGTTTTATAGTTTACTGCAAGACCTGTAACAAACATGCAATAGATGGCAGTAACGGTAAAAATCAGCGAAATAAAGGTAGGTATTTTAATTTCTTTTGAGAGTAAATTTTTAGGTTCCCTTACAACGGGGCTTTTAGGTCGCTCCGTTCTAAGTTTTCTCACAAATTTTATAAGGACAAATGTTATCCAAAACTTCAATTTTTCAAACGGATTATTCATTTTTGTATTTTTTTCTGCAGCTGCCTCTTTTCTATCGTCATTATAAAAAGCGAAACAATAAAGCTATGAAACTTAAAAAATATATAAAACATGATATATTAGCGCCAAAACATTTTGTTGTAATAAACAAACTTTCTGATTTTATTTTTCTTTTCTCAGCTTTCCGCTTGTTTAACTGTAATACGTATTCCCAGTTCTTTTAACTGTTTATCGTTTGCCGGAGCAGGGGCATTTGAAAGAGGATCAACCCCTTTCTGTGTTTTAGGGAAAGCTATAACCTCTCTTATTGAATCTTCCCCTGCAATCAAGGCGCAAAGCCTGTCAAACCCCAACGCTATGCCGCCATGCGGAGGAGCGCCATAAGTCAGAGCTTCAAGCAAAAATCCAAACTTTTCTTTCGCGGATTCATCTGAAATATTTAAAATATCAAAAATCTTCTTTTGAACATCGCTCCTGTGTATTCTTATGGAACCCCCGCCCAGTTCTATGCCGTTCAAAACAACATCATACGCTCTCGCTTTTGCTATGCCCGCATTTTCTTTTGTAAGAGAATTTGCATCCTCAGGTGAAGTAAAAGGATGGTGTAGCGCCTGCCATCTCTGTTCTTCCTTATCCCATTCCATAAGAGGAAAATCAACGATCCATAAAAAATTAAATTTATTTTTATCTATAAGTCCGAATTCTCTACCTATCCTAAGTCTCAACGCTCCCAACCCTTGAGCAGCTATTTTTTCTTCGTCCGCAAGAAAAACAATTAAATCGCCGGATATAGCGTTGAGTTTAGATATAACTGCTTTTATTTCATTTTCTTTGAAATACTTTACTATATTCGAGTCCGCACCAGTGTCAGTAATTTTCATCCACGCCAAACCTTTGGCTCCGTATTCGCCGACAAATTTTGCAAGTCCGTCAATTTCAGAGCGGGAAAAGCTTGCGCCTTTCGGAATACATAAACCTCTTACAGTTCCGCCTTTTGAGATTGCAGATGAAAACACGCCAAACCCGCTGTTCTTAAGTTCTGGAGATAAATCCTTTATTTCCATTTCAAACCTTGTGTCGGGTTTGTCAGAACCAAACCTCAACATTGCTTCCGCGTACGGTATTCTTTCAAAAGGCGTCTTCACGTCAAGATTCAAAGCCGCTTTAAAAGTTCTTGCAAGCATTCTCTCTATTACACCCATTATATCTTCTTCGTTTGCAAATGACATTTCAATATCAACTTGTGTAAATTCAAGCTGCCTATCCGCGCGCAAATCTTCATCTCTGAAACATCTTGCAATCTGATAATATTTATCAAAACCTGCAACCATCAAAATCTGTTTAAAAAGTTGCGGAGATTGCGGCAACGCAAAAAAATTTCCACGTTGGAGTCTTGACGGCACTAAAAAATCTCTGGCTCCCTCCGGAGTGGATTTGGTTAAAAACGGCGTTTCAATTTCCAAAAACCCCTCTTCATTTAAAAAGTCTCTTATTCCTTTTGAAATTTTATGACGCATTACAAAATTTTTCTGAAAATTTGGGCGCCGCAAATCTAAATATCTGTATTTTAATCTCAATTCCTCAGATGTATCAACATAATCTGAAATTTCAAACGGAAGACCCGTCGAAGTATTGAGAACTTTAAGTTCTGCAACTATAAGCTCAACGCTTCCTGTGGGCATATTGGGATTTACCGTCCCGTCAGGTCTGTTTCTCACTAAACCTTTAACGGCGATTACGTATTCGCCGCGAAGTTTCTCCGCCGTTTCAAATATCTCTTTATTTTCAGGCTGGAAAACAATCTGTAGAATGCCCTCTCTATCTCTTAAATCAATAAAAATCACTCCGCCGTGATCTCTGCGCGAATGAACCCATCCGCAAACAGCAATCTCTTTACCTATGCTGTCTTCCCTTATACCGCCGCAGTAACCGCTTCTCTTCATAAAATCCTCTTTTTTCTCCAGCAGAGCCAATAAGAAAGCACGATATTTTCTACATTCCACGCTATTTTAAAATATTTTCAAAATACAACAATGCAATAATCGTTTTTGAATCTTTTATTTTGCCTGTTTTTACCATTTTGACAGCTTCTTTAAAACTCATAATTTCTCTTGAAACAAACTCGTCTTCATCCGGATTTTGCTCTCCATTTATAAGTCCGAAAGCCGCAAAAATATGGATAATTTCATTTGAAAAAGCGGCAGTAGGATAAAACGCCAAGAGTTTTTTCAATTTTTTAGCCCGATATCCTGTCTCTTCTTCAAGTTCCCTTGTTATACATTCAAGAGGCGTTTCGCCTTTGTCAATTTTACCGGCGGGTATTTCGTAAGTTATTTGATTTATGGGATATCTGTATTGTTTTACCAAAACAATACTTTTCCTACTTATAAAAGGAAGAACCGCCGCTGCTCCGGGATGTCCTAAATATTCTCTTTTCGCGACGGCACCGTTTGGAAGTTCGATTTTATCGCAAAAAAGATCTATTGCGGATCCGCAATAGACTTTATTTTTTTTTATCAATTTTTCAACTATATTCATTTTTTTATTTTATCATTTTTTTGAATGCAAATAAAATAAAGAGAGGCTGAAAAAACTCTCTTTCAGCCTCTTTCTTATTTGACAAAAATATTTAGAATTTATATTCCAAGTTTCTTTTTAAGCTCTGCCAGATGGTTTCTTAAATCGACCGGCATTTTGTTGCCGAATTTAGCATAGAACTCTTCTATCATCACCACTTCTTTTTTCCAGTCTTCCTTATCAACCTTCAACAGTTTTTCCATTGTTTCTTTTTTAATATCCAAACCGCTCAAATCTATTGCATTTTCTTCAGGGAATAAACCTATTTCAGCTTCTTTAGCCCCTACTTTTCCTTCAATTCTGTCTATCATCCATTTTATAATTCTAGAATTATCTTTAAATCCAGGCCACATAAACTTGCCATTTTCATCTTTTCTAAACCAATTCACCATAAAAATTTTAGGAAGCTTCTGAACTTTTTTGCCGATATTAAGCCAATGTTGAAAATATTCGCCCATATTGTAGCCACAGAAAGGAAGCATAGCCATAGGATCACGTCTGACATTTCCCACCTGTCCGCTTGAAGCTGCAGTTGTTTCAGAGCCTATTATTGAAGCCGTAAACACGCCGCTGTTCCAGTCTTTTGCCTCGTATACAAGCGGAATCGTGTCTTTTCTACGTCCGCCAAAAATTATCCCCGAAATAGGAACGCCTTTAGGATTATCACATTCAGGTGAGAGCGTGGGACAGTTATAAATTGAAACGGTAAATCTTGAATTCGGATGAGCCGCAGCTTTACTCGAGTCCTTGTCATATTTCTGTCCTTGCCAGTCGGTCATATCTGACGGAACTTCATCAGAAACTCCCTCCCACCAGGGAGTATTGTTGCTGTTGTCAACAGCAGTATTTGTAAATATTGTCGGGAAAAATTTATCGTTTTTGAGCGTCTTTACCATAACGGGATTTGTCTTTAACCCTGTTCCCGGAGCAACTCCGAAAAACCCGGCTTCCGGATTAATCGCGTAAAGCCGCCCGTCTTCTCCGACATTAATCCAAGCTATGTCGTCTCCCAAAGTCCAGACCTTATATCCTTTCAGCACAGGCTCTAAAAGAGCGAGATTTGTTTTTCCGCACGCCGACGGGAAAGCACCTAGAAAATACGTCACTTTTCCGTTAGGATCCTGTACGCCTACAATAATCATATGTTCTGCAAGCCAACCCTCTTTATATCCCAGATAAGAGGCAATTCTGAGAGAATAGCATTTCTTGCCAAGCAAAGCGTTTCCGCCGTATCCCGAACCGAAACTCATAACAAGATTTTCCTGCGGAAAATGCATAATAAACCTTCTGTCGGGATTCACGTCGCCAATCGAATGAATTCCTCTGAAAAAATCAGAAGAACCGCCTATTCTCTCAATTGCCTGCTTTCCAACTCTGGACATAACTCTCATGCTTAAAGCGACGTAGATTGAATCTGTTATTTGAATACAGTTTTTTGCATATTTTGATTTGGGAGTTCCCATAACAAAAGGAATAACATACATTGTTCTTCCTTTCATTGCACCTTTGAAGAATCCAGTCATTTTTGCTTTTGCTTCTTTGGGATCCATCCAGTTGTTGTTTGGTCCCGCCTCTGTTTCTGAAGGAGTACAGACAAAAGTTAAATGCTCGGTGCGCGCCACATCGTTCGAATTTGAACGGTGATAATACGAATTCGGATATTCTTTGTCGTTTAATTTTCTTAAAACAACTCTTCCGTCTACTTCTGACTTTTGCGCAATATCTGCCAATCTCTCTGCTTCTTCCTGAGAACCATCCATTACATAAACTTCGTCAGGTTGAAAAAGCTTTTGCATTTCTTCTACAAATAATTCCATTGGCGTTGTCATTTCTTTTTAACACTCCTTTTCAACTTTTGTTGTCAACTCCGAGGTGTCCTCTATTTGCCAAAATAATATAATCAAAAAAACCGATTAAAAAACGATAATTAACACATTTCAAACTGATAAAATTTCGTTGCAGACAACCACAGAACACACAGGTTTTCTGCAGGTCTAACTCTGCATGTTATCGCTTACACGCCGTAGTACTTTCCGTCTCGTCGCTCTGCGCGCTATGCATGAGGTGTGCTGCATTATGAGTACAGTGAGTTGATTAACTGCCACACTGCTTGACAACGCTCAGCATCGCATCATTTTCTTAAAAGCTTTTCAAAGTATGTCTTGCTTTATACCCCGCAAAAAGAATTCCTGCTGAGGAAACATCAGGACTCTGCGAGATAGCCTTTTGAGGGAATCTGCTCTCTCTATTAGAAAAGACAACAGTTAAGATAATAGCCGAAAATTCCGTTAGTTTTATATTTTTAAAAACGACAACTTTTTATTGAGCGAGTAACCGCCGCAACTATACCAATACCACTCTGCAACTTATGCATTGATAGACTCAAAAACTATTATTAAGTTACGCCCAGACCGCTTTTTCTTCTTTTTCAATTACAATTTTTTTCACTGGATATATTCTTTCCACTATTTCTTCGGGTTTAAACCACAGCTTGATTTCTCTCTCAGCTTCCGATGGATCGGAAGAGCAATGTACGACGTTCTCATACACACCTTTAGTTGTTATTCTTCCGTATGCTCCTCTGATTGAAACGGGATCTGCTTCTTCAGGATTAGTTTCTCCAGCAATTTTTCTCATCTTTGAAATAGCGTCTTCGCCTCGATATACAAATGCCAACACTCTATCCCAAGGCTTTCCGTACACTTCACCCTGAATATAATCTATAAGTCCGCCAAAAAAAGGTTTATCTTTGAGATGATAGTAATGCGCTTCTGCCAAATCTCTACTCACTCTAACCGCTTTTGCTCCTATAATAACCATTCTTGCCTCAGAAAGCTTAGTTAGAATATTTCCCGTAAGAGATTTTTTAATTCCGTCAGGTTTAATCAAAATTAAAAGCTGTTCAATCGCCATTGTTTCTACCTTTGTTGAAAGATCCTTTTTAAAACTTTCCAATACTTTATTACGTAGCTAAGTATACCAGAAAAAGCATATAAAGTAAATAATATAAAAATAATATTTTGCGGAAATGTAAACGTAAGCCATATAAGCAATACTGTCAAAATTAAAAACTTGAACGCTTTAGGCTTTGCAACGTTTATCTTTTTAAATGAAACATAAGGAATGTTCGAGACCATAAGCAAAGATAAAACCACCATTACAATAGGCATTGTTTTAAAAAATACCGGCATATTTTTCATCAAAATTGGTATCGTTTTAAACGTTAAAGACTGTCCCGGAACAGCAATAAACAATTCATAACTCAAGACGAAAGATATTAACAATCCTGCCGAAGCAGGAGTCGGCAGTCCCATAAAAAAATTCGATATTGAATCATTACTGCAAGCTTTAACATTAAATTTTGCAAGTCTCAAAGCACTGCATAAAATAAACAACACAGAAATTGCCGTGCCAATCTTTCCCATAGAGTTTAAAACAAGAAGGTACATCATCACAGACGGAGCAATACCAAACGATACTAAATCGCTTAAAGAATCCATCTGAACACCAAACTCACTCGTCGTTTTTGTCAACCTAGCGACTCTTCCGTCCGTCATATCAAAAACTATGGCAAATATAAGCAGCCATGCAGCTTTCGTAAAATTTCCGTTTATCGACGATATTGTAGATAAACAACCACAGGTTATATTCCCACATGTGAAAAGACTTGGCACTATATAAATGCCTTTTTTTAATTTTTCATCCATGAAAATTTCCTACTTATTTAAAGTTGCAAAAATTGTTACACCTGATACAACTTTATCGCCCTGATTTACCTTGACATCAGTATTCTTGGGAATATGCAAATCCACCTGCGAACTGAATTTTATTACACCTATTTTGTCGCCAGTGTTTAAAATATCGCCGGGCTTTACCCACGAAACGCATCTTCTTGCAAGTATTCCTGCAATCTGTTTGACAAGATACTTTCCGCTTTCATTTTCTATGGTTATAATATTTTGTTCGTTGACTATATGCGCTTGAGGATCCATAGCTTTTAAAAACTTCCCGGGTTTATATTCGACGCATTTAACTTTCCCCATAACAGGGGAACGCTGTAAGTGAACGTCTAAAACTGACAAAAACACTTTTATAATTTTTTCCGTTTCATTTTCGCTTACTTCTAAAACTGTTCCGTTGCACGGAGAAAGAATTAAATTATCTCCTTTTGTTATTTCCACTTGAGGATCTCTAAAAAAATATACGCAAAACAACGAAATCAAAATGCAGAAAATTCCCGCCGTAGTCAAAATTGTACCCCGGCTTACAATAAGCAATACCAAACCCAAAATAAGCGGAACTGTAATAAATCGGTACCCTTCCTTTACAATTTGCATATAAACATACCTTTTCACACGCTTTGATTTTTATTTTTTCAAGATAAAATTTTATAAAAAAACAACCTAATGCAAAACCTCTGAAAATAAAACACTTTTAAATTTAAATATTAAAGCTGCTAGTTTTGCTCGTTATATTTTTTTCTAATTTCCACGATAAATACGCACCAATAAAGTCGTCAATTTCCCCGTCCATAACTAAATCCACCTGCGATGTTCCATATCCTGTTCTGTGGTCTTTTACAAGCTGATAAGGCATAAAAACATAGGAGCGTATCTGACTTCCCCACTCTATGGCACCTTTTTCATTATAATGCTTTTCGTAAGAAGCGCGCTGCTTTTCCCGCTCAAGCTCATAGAGTCTGGCTTTTAAAAGTTTCATTGCTGTCGCCCGGTTTTTTATCTGCGAACGGTCATTTTGAGACTGCACCGTTATCCCCGTTGCCAAATGCGTAATTCTCACTGCGGAATCAGTCTTATTTATATGTTGTCCGCCGGCGCCAGAAGCTCTATAAGTGTCAATTCTTATATCTCCGTCTTCAATAATTATATTAATAGCGTCTTCCACTTCGGGTATAACGTCAACCGAGCTGAAAGATGTATGTCTTCTTTTATTTGAATCAAACGGAGAAATTCTAACTAGCCTATGAACACCTACTTCCGATTGTAAAAATCCGTAGGCATACTCGCCTTTTATTATCACCGTCATATTTTTTATTCCGGCTTCCTCGCCTTCTAAACTGTCGACAACTTCCGTTTCGAAACCTTTATTTTCAGCCCATCTCGAATACATTCTCACCAACATCTGGGACCAATCGCAAGATTCTGTCCCGCCAGCACCGGCATGTATAGAGAGAATCGCGCTGTTTTTATCATGCTTGCCATTGAGCTTTGTTTTTACTTCAAAAACGGATAGTTCTCTTTCAAGTTTTTTGCTGTCGTCTTTTATATCTTTTAAAAGACTTTCATCGTTTTCGCCTGCTGCAAGTTCATTTAAATCGATTAAATCTTTAACTTGTTTACTCATATCATACCATTTATGGCACATGTTCTTTAAACCGTCGAGTTCCGCCATAATTTTCTTGGCTTTATTTTGATCATCCCAAAAATTTGGAGCCGATATTTCAAGCTCAAGATTCTTGATTCGATTGATTTTTAAATCAATATTAAAGAGACCTCCTTAAAGCATCTATTCTCTCTTTTTGTTGTTCAAGCATTTAAACCCCTTTTGTCATTTACGCTGTCTCGTACATACGATTGAGCCTGCGGTTTTATTTGCTCACGTTGATTTTCATCCATATCCAAGCGGAATTCGCATTCCTTTCTTCCGTCATTCTACTTTCTTTTTCTACTTACTATGCAATGTTTTTTCACATTGACATTTACCACTCGAATCAAAGCCTTTTATTTTAACGCCTGTCTTATAATACGCCTTGACAGTTTAGCAAAAATAGTTTTTCTGGCTTTACTTTCCGTTATTCCGTCGTTAAATTTGAGAAATTTCGAGTCTTTACTAATATCCCTATAAATATGCATGTCTCTCATATTCGGTTCATTCCACAGAATCACACCTTTACTTTTATCAATAAGCGAAACGTTCGCTTTAATCAACATCTTAAATTGATCAGCACTCAATTTATCTATCGCTGCATTTATTTTGCAATAAGTAATTGGCTGCAAAATATATCCTTCAATTACAGCAACTAAAACGATATCAGCTTCTTCTTCAGTGTTTACTAAAGAAAGACGCCCGTCCCTTATTATTTCTCTTTCAACAATCTTTGTAAAGATTACTTCAATACCAATACTAGCTAGGTTGGTACTGCCAGCAATTAGTTTGATACCGTTAAGAAAAGGCTTCACATAAATTTTCTTAATATTTTCCGGCAACAGGCGTGCGGTGGCGGGGACATAAAGAGAAGAACACGATATTAAAAATAAAAACGATGCAAATAAAGACAAAACCAACATAATTTTTCTCATAAATCCCCTAAACATCATTTAACGGATATTGTGATGATTTTATCTTTAACATATATAAATTTTTCTATCTTTTTATCTTTTAACTGCGGAGCAATCTTCTCGTTTGTTTCTATAATTTTTTTAATTTCATCTTCGTCGGTTCCTGCAGAAATCATTATTTTGCCCCTCAACTTCCCGTTTATCTGCACGGGAATTTCAATAGAAGACTGTTTCATCATACTTTCGTCAAAAGCAGGCCAAGGATAAGTCGATATATATCCTCTGTAACCGAGCATCTCCCATATTTCTTCACAAATATGCGGCGTAAACGGAGACATTAAAAGCACAACAGTCTTATACGCTTCAACAGATGCTCCGCCGTCATTTGAATGATATTTATAAGCATATAAAGCATTTACAAATTCCATAATTGAAGAAATTGCCGTATTAAATTGGAATTCTTTTTCAATATCAATAGTGACCTTTTTGATTGTCTGATGCATTATTTTTAAAATATCATTTTTATTTTTCTCAGATGCGGGAATATCAGACTTCTTGTGAACTACATCAAAGAGACGCCATATTCTGTTTATAAACCTCCAACACCCTTCAACACCTTCCATAGACCAGTCAAGCTGTTTCTGAGGTGGCGAGGCAAAAAGAACAAAAAGTCTCGCTGTATCCGCACCGTACTTTCCAATTATCTCATCAGGGCTTACGATATTCCCTTTTGATTTAGACATAACTCTACCGCCCAGCGTCACCATTCCTTGAGTTAAAAGATTTATAAACGGTTCATCGTGCTTTACAATGCCCAAATCCCTCATAACTTTATGCCAGAACCTAGAATATATCAAATGCATACATGCATGCTCTATCCCGCCGACATACTGATCTACCGGCATCCAATAGTTTGCTTTCACAGCATCAAAAGCCATATTGCTATTGCGGGCGTCGCAATATCTCGCATAATACCATGAAGAATCGACAAAAGTATCCATTGTGTCAGTCTCTCTTTCAGCGTCCATGCCGCATTTAGGACATTTCACATTTACAAAAGCCTCGCTCGATTTCAACGGAGATTCTCCTTCTCCCGTAAATTCAACATCCTCAGGAAGCATCACAGGCAAATCTTTTTCCGGCACGGGAACGGTACCGCAGATTTTGCAATGAACCATAGGTATCGGAGTTCCCCAATATCTCCGTCTTGATATAAGCCAGTCTTTAAGTTTAAAATTTATCGTTTTTTTGCCAAAACCTTGTTTCTCAATCCATTCTGAAATTACGCCAAATGCTTCGATGGATTTTATTCCGTTAAACTGTCCAGAGTTTACAAGCACGCCCTCGTCTTCGTAAGCGTTTTCATCAACAGATTGAGTTATGCCACAAGAGTCGTTGCCTCTTATAACTTCTACGATCGGAATATTATATTTCTTTGCAAATTCCCAATCTCTCTGATCATGAGCCGGCACCGCCATAATCGCGCCAGTACCGTATCCGGTCAAAACATAATCCGCCGTAAAAATTGGAATTTCTTTGCCGTTAACCGGGTTTATCGCATTGACACCCTCAAGCCTTATTCCGGTTTTTTCTTTACATGACGCTCTCTCTATATTTGATTTTCTGCCGCTTTCAGCTACGTATTCTGCAACTTCATTATAATTCATGATTCGCGGTTTTATTTCGCCAATAATTTTATGCTCCGGCGCTACAACCACAAAAGTAGCGCCAAAAAGCGTATCGGGCCTTGTCGTGAATATCTTTAATTTTTCGCCAGTTCCCGTCAATGCAAACTCAATTTCTGCCCCGAAAGATTTGCCGATCCAGTCTTTCTGCATAGATAAAACCTGCTCAGGCCAGCCGCTGAGCTGTTTATGTTTTTCCAAAAGTTCATCAGCATAATCCGTAATTTTTATAAACCACTGTTCCAAATCCCTGTGTTCAGTACGACTATCGCATCTCCAACACAGTCCGTTCGAAACCTGCTCGTTTGCAAGAACAGTATTGCACGACGGACACCAATTGACATTCGCTCTCTTCCTAAAAACTAAACCTCGTTCCCACATTTTTATGAAAAACCACTGATTCCATCTATAATACTCTGGGTTGCACGTCGCAAATTCTCTGCTCCAATCGTAAGAGATACCTAAAACTTTTAATTGTTCTCTCATGCGTATAATATTTTGTTTTGTCCATTTTGCGGGATGAATTTTATTTTTTATAGCCGCGTTTTCCGCAGGAAGCCCAAAAGCATCCCAGCCGATGGGATGTAAAACATTTTTTCCTTTCATCTTATGAAAACGCGCAAAAACGTCTCCAATACCGTAATTTCTAACATGTCCCATATGTAAATTACCCGAAGGATAAGGAAGCATGACAAGACAATAATATTTTTCTCCTTCCTGCTGCTCTTTAGCTTCAAAAACTTTATCTTCTTCCCATTTTTTCCGCCATTTTTTCTCAACTTCAGAGTAATTATAGTCTGTCATCTTTTTCCTCATTAAATGCCGTTTCTCTTCAAATCTTTTATAATATTTTCAGAGTAATTCTTCATATGCCGTCTTTTGCAAGACTTCAATTTTTTTAACCTTTTTTTTGTTATTGCTTGCCACAATATCCTGCGTAAAGTTTATCGGACAGCACAGCATCAACTATCCTTATAATATATCCTGAAAATCCCAACCACATTCCATTCTACGAACCTGCTTTTTGAATAACATTCCTTTCTTTTAGAAAAAACATTATTTTAATATCATTAAAATTGCTCTTTAACAGTAACTCAAAAGACTATTTGTCATTTGCTTAAAAGAACAAAATGTTCTAGATTTCCTTTAGGTCCTTTGAGAGCAGAATCAGTCTCGGAAATGATTTTAAAGCCCAAATCCAACGCGACTTTTTTAATCTTATTTATGGCTTTTTGTCTTAATTTTTTATCTCTCACAATACCTTTTTTTACTTCCGACGGTTCGAGTTCAAATTGCGGTTTTATCATAGCTAAAACAAACCCGTTTTTTGAAACGCTTTTATACGCTACAGGCAAAATCTTATCGAGAGATATAAAAGAGACGTCTATAGTCGCTAAGGCTATATTGTCTTTTAAAAAAAACACGTCAAAATATCTAAAGTTGACATTTTCAATATTGATGACGCGTTTATCTTGCCTTAATTTATAATGCAACTGCCCTGTTCCGACATCTACCGCGTAAACTTTAGCGGCGCCTTTTTGAAGCAGGCAATCTGTAAAACCACCTGTCGATGCACCTATATCTAAACAAATATATCCCTCTACATCAATAGCAAGAGTTTTTAAAGCCGACTCCAATTTTAATCCGCCGCGCGAAACGTACGGATTTGTATTTTTCACCTCGACTAAATCTTCTTCCCCCACTAAAGTTCCGGGTTTATATTGAACCTGATTGTTTACAAAAATGTTTCCGCTCATTATAAAAGCTTGTGCTTTTGCGCGGGTTTCAGCAAATCTCTCTTTTAAAAGTAAGACGTCGAGACGTTTTTTATTTTTTTTCTTCTCCATAATTACCTTCTAAAAAAACAGGCAAGCTTCCAGTTCTTCCAAACGTCCGCAGATGAAAATCGCGATTAACTGAGAAAACGCAAAATAATGTTGTCACAACATCTGTAGCGCCTTTTCCGCTATGTTCTCCGGCGTAAAGCCGTATTTTTTTCTCAAAGCTTCTAAGTTTCCGTGTTCTATGAATTTATCAGGCAGACCTATGCATTCAACCTCAGCTCCGCTCCCACATAAAAAAGCTTTCACGATTTCGCCAAGCCCGCTCGATAAAGCATTTTCTTCAACCGTAATAAACCTCTTTGTTCTTGAAAGCATTCCTTTGACGACATTGACGTCAAGCGGTTTTAAAAATCTCATATTCACAACGGAAGCATTCACGTTTTTTTTCGAAAGCAAGTCTGCAGCTTTCAAACACGTCTCGACATGATTTCCAATTGCAAGAAAACAAATATCGCTTCCTTTCTTTAAAACTACGGCTTTCCCTATTTCCAAAACACACAGTAATTTGTCTAACGCAACACCCGTACCAACACCTTTGGGATATCTTATGACGCAAGGCTTATTTGAATTTAAAGCCGTTTTAAGCATATTCTGCAACTCGTTTTCATCAGACGGAGACATAATAATAAGGTTAGGAATATAATTTAAATAAGACAAATCAAAAACTCCGTGATGAGTTCCGCCGTCTTCTCCGACAAGTCCAGCTCTGTCTAAAGCGAAAACAACCGGAAGATTCTGCAAAGCGACGTCATGTATAATATTGTCAACCGCTCTCTGCATAAAAGTCGAATATATTGCGCACACCGGACGCATACCATCTGCCGCCATAGCAGCCGCAAAAGTTACCGCATGTCCTTCGGCAATACCGACGTCAAAATATCTGTCGGGGAAATTTTCTGCAAATTTATCAAGTCCGGTTCCTTCGGGCATAGCTGCCGTTACCGCAACTATCTTATTATCAGTCTGAGCCAGTTTTATAAGAGTATCAGAAAAAACTTTCGTGTAAGTGACGGTTTTTTTTTGTTCGATTTTACCAGTTTTAACGTCAAACTTTCCGACGCCATGAAAATTTACGGGATCTTCTTCCGCCGGGGCATACCCTTTTCCTTTTTTTGTAATAACGTGCAATAATACCGGAGTTTTTATATTTTTTAGGTTTTCAAGAATCACAATCAGGTTATTTATGTTATGCCCCTGCACAGGACCTATATATGTAAAACCCATCTCTTCAAAAAGCATACCAGGGAAAAGCATAACTTTTACTCTTTTTATAAATTTCCTAAATGGAGACCCAAAGCTGTGGAATCTGCTTACGGTTTTCATAACTTTTTCTTCAAATTTGCGCGCCATGCCCGCAGTCAGAAGTTTTGCAAAATATCCGGCGACAGCACCGACTTTATGCGAAATGAACATTTCATTGTCATTTAATATGATAAGCATGTCTTTTTTTAAATGTCCCGCGTTTTGTAAACCTTCAAAAGCAAGTCCGCCTGTCATAGAACCGTCGCCTATAACAGCAACTACTTTATAATCTTCATTTTTTAAATCCCTTGCAGCGGCAAACCCCAATGCGGCTGAAATTGAAGTTGAAGAATGTCCTGTGCTAAAAGCATCGTATTCTGATTCGGATCTCTTTGGAAATCCGCTTAAGCCGTTATGTATCCTTATAGTTTTGAATTTATCTTTTCTTCCGGTGAGAATTTTATGAGCATAAGACTGATGTCCTACGTCCCAGATTATTTTGTCGCGCGGAGCGTTAAACACGTAGTGAATTGCAACGGACAGATCAACAACACCAAGATTTGAGGACAGATGCCCGCCATTTTCTGAAATCGTATTTATTATTTCTGCTCTTATTTCTTTTGCGAGATAGCTTAAGTCTTCCTTTTTTATTTTTTTTAAATCACAAGGACTATTTATACTGTCTAATATTTTCAACTATCGCTCCAATTTAGTCATAATTGAATGAACTCAGTTCAGAAAGTTTGGAATTTTTGTCTGAAACGACGCTTCTCTTTTTTTCTATCTGCCGAGTAAGATATTGTTATGTTTTTGACAACAGGCAAAATTTAAGCCCACTTCGTTTTCCAAGCTGTTGATAAGCAAGTAACGCTCATTAAGAAATAAATCTGACGTCTTATTCAGCATTTCCAGTTTTTTGCTGTTTCTTTTCGTTCTTTTGTTAAATCTTATCAATTACCGCTGTTGTTGTCGCGTCTTTTACCGCCGTTAATCTGGACAGTTAAGATAAAGTCCTGCCGAAAAAGTTTATTATTGTTGAAATACAGTATAATAAACAAAAAGGATTAAACTGCTGCGAAAATTTTTTTACCAAGCTATGACGATAAAAACGTCAGCGTTTAAAAAATCTGCAACAGTTTTGAAAAACGCTACAGATTTTTAACGATATATTATACCATAGCAATACCTGAGATTGCCAACAAAATATTCTTTCATATTTTTAATTGACTCTTAGCGTTTGAGAAAATATCAATAGAATCACATTGTATATTCTCTCTTCAAAGAAGACAATTAATGATTCTAAATCAAGTTTAAGCGGACAACACTTAAACGCTAAAAATATCTCTCTCATTATTTTTAAGCAGACACAGGTTTCAATTGCGACTGAAATATAGAATTAAAAAAGAATTTTTCTTTCAAAGTAAAAAGATAAACCTTAAAATACGATTACGATAAAAAGATGTTAAAATAAATTTTTAAAGTACCGCACATATTAAATATATAAATTTGATTAAAAATCTGCCATTAAATTAAAAGGTATAGCCTTTGAAGAATACAGAAAAAACAGAAGGGCGGAGACTTGAGAGGCAAACTTCTCTCGGCACAACAAAAGAGAGAGAGTGGATTTTGGTTCGGCATAACAAATAAAAAAGATTCCAATGGGCTGTTTTTTAAGTCCTCAATGCGCCGTATTCGTCAAAGCGGGCGTTTGTGACACCGTTGTTTTTATTTGTTCGAGGAGTGAATTTTTGCATTTTTAGGAGAATAACACAATATGCTTTTCCATTCGTCATTACGAACTTGATTAGAAATCGCTGTTAAAGACTGTTCTTTAACGAGACATATATCCTGCTTCAAGTCAGTCTTGCAGAGAAGGAGAAAGAAGAGAGTCGCCATCTCAGAAAAGTATATCGATACGTGCGATAGTAAATCCTACATTGAGGACGGAACAGCTATCAAACCGAAAACTTGCTTCAAAAAACTATCATTTAAAAAATATACGACAACGCTAGAGAGTTTAAGGATAAAAACCCAACTTATCCGCAACGGCGAAAATTTAATATGCTCTGCCTGCTATATAATCTGTAAAGCAGATAAATATTTCGGATTCATCTCCGAATACGGCTATCGCTTCTTTTGCTCTTCTGATATGTTCGTCCGCTTTTTTCTCTGCTCTCCGCTTTCCGTATAAGGAAAGAGCCGTAAGTTTACAGTTTTCCACGTCGCTGCCTTTTTTGCCTAGCAGCTTTTTATCAGCATATACGTCTAAAATATCATCAGTTATTTGAAAAGCTATACCCGTATCTGTACCATAAATTTCAAGCGCTTTTAAACTTTTTTTATCCGCGCCGGCTAAAACTGCACCTATTTTTAAACTTGCAACCATCAATGCCGCCGTCTTTTGAACCTGTATAAAATTTAATTTTTTTTCTAATAGCGCTTCACTTTTTCCGCTCCATACTCCATTTGCAATAGTATCTTCGCTTTGTCCCGCAATCATTCCTTTATAACCGCTGTAATCCGCAAGAATCCTTACAGCTTCGTTTATATTTTTTTCGCTGCTTTTCGATTTTGTTATAAGATTGAAAGATTCCGTAAGCAATGCATCGCCGCACAAAATAGCTGTAGCCTCGCCAAATTTTTTATGATTTGTAAGCATTCCTCTACGCAAATCGTCATTATCCACCGCAGGCAAATCATCATGCACTAGGGAATAGGTGTGTAGATATTCGACGGCACAGGCAGCAGGAATCACATCTTCTGCTTTCGCGTCAAAAAGCTCAGCCGCCAAAATAACTAATATGGGACGCAACCTTTTGCCGCCGGACAGAACGCTATAACGCATACTTTGAGAAATAATGGAATTATCTTTGGGCAGAAATTTTTTTAACGCTGAATTTATATATTCCGCTTTTTGGAAAAGATATTTTTCAAAATTAACGTTTTTCTTCAAAATTTTACTCCTTAAAGAGCTCTATTTTTCCAGAAGAAGTTATAATTTCAATTTTTTTCTTTGTCTCATTTAATTTTGCCGAACAGAATTTTACAAGTTCAGCGCCTTCCGCAAATAAAGCCAAAGCTTTATCCAAATCAGGCGCAGCGTTTTCCATTTCGGAAACTATCTTCTCGAGTCTTTCAAGAGATTTCTCAAAATTCAACTGCTTTTTCACAACTTTTTACCTCAGCATTTAAAGTGCCTGACGCAAGCTTTATACTGATATCGTCCCCGGCGCTGACGTTTTTTGAATCTTTAATAATTTTATTACCGCTATCAAAACAAACGGAAAAGCCTCTTTTTAAAACAGATAGCGGAGACACAATATCTAATTTATGGGAAATATTTTTCACCTTCTCGGATTTTAATTCAAACGCTCTGCGAATATTTACTAAAAGACGGTTATCCAGTCCGTCTAAATAGGATATTTTATCTTCATATATCAAATGCGGCTTCGTCAACGCTCTTGAGGACGCAAGTCTGTCAAGTTTTGCTCCGCAGTCGCTTAATGTAAAATTCATCGCTTCAATAAGAGACTCGCTTAAAAATTCTATGCGTTTTTTAATGCCATTTCCGCTTCTTAGGACCATTTCTGCCGCCGCAGAAGGCGTTGGAGATACCATATCCGCAACAAAATCCGCTATTGTAAAATCAACTTCGTGTCCCACGCACGATACTACCGGTATTTCTGAAGCGAAGATCGCTCTTGCTACAGATTCCGTATTGAAAGCCCATAAATCTTCTATTGAACCGCCGCCTCTGCCCACGAGCAAAACGCTTAAATTTTTATGGTGGGAATTCAAATATTCTATCGCTTTCGGAATTTCCTTTTCGGCTTCTTTACCTTGAACCCTCACAGGATATATCAAAATCTCAATATTCGCGTTTAAATTTTCCGCTACTTTTAAAATATCACGCAACGCGGCACCGTCCTGCGAAGTAACGATTCCCATTCTGTTTACAACATACGGCATAGGTTTTTTTGCGTTACCGTCAAAAAGACCTTCCGCTTCCAATTTTTTCTTCAATTGCTCATACGCTTCGTAAAGCTTGCCTTTACCGTACAGCTCCATACGATTTACAACCATCTGATAATCGCCGCGCTTAGGATAAGAACTCACTCTACCGTAAACCAAAACTTTCATTCCGTTTTCAGGAACAAAACTTAAATTTATACCTATATTTTGAAATATTACCGCTTTTATCTGAGCATTTGCATCTTTAATACTAAAATACATATGTCCAGAATTATAAAGCTTAAAATTTGAAATTTCTCCCTGTATCCATACGGCGGGATATGAATCTTCAAGGATGAGTTTTATCCCATTGCTTATCTGCGTAACGGTATAGATAAGTCGTCCGCTGTTATCATTACTGAAATCAAACTCTAAATCCTCAGACATTTATGCAGCTTTTTACCTCACAGTCCCGTGCGGGCAATATATTCCTTATTTTAAATCCCCAGATATCTGCGTAATTTTCCGCCCTATATACTAGGAGTAAATATTAGAGTTAAAAAAGCCTTTGAATCAAGCTAATTTTTTACCGACATCTTATATTTTTACGAATTACTTTGAGCTTAAGCAGAGTTTTCGCCATCAAAACTTTATATCAAAAAACGCAATAAGTCGGCACATAGCGCAAGCATACGCATAAAAAAAACAGAATAAAAAACTTACTTTGCTATATCCTGCACCCTTGTTTCTCGAATAACGGTAATCTTAATCTGTCCCGGATATTCTAGTTCTTGCTCAATTTTTTTAACTATATTATGCGCTAAAATTTGCGCCTGCTTTTCGTCAATTTCATCTGGCTCTACAAGTATTCTTACCTCTCTTCCAGCCTGTACTGCGTAAGCCACTGAAATGCCGCGAAACCCTTTTACGACTTTTTCAAGTTTATCAAGACGTTTGAGATAATGCCCTATTGATTCTTTTCTTGCGCCAGGTCTTGCCGCAGAAATTGCATCCGCCGCCGCCAGAACGAAAGCTTCAGAGCTTGACGGAAGTTCAAAACCCTCGTGATGCGATAAAATTGCATTTACCATCTTAGGGGATTCGCCATATCTTTTAGCTATATCGGCGGAAATCTGATGATGAGTACCCTCAACTTCATGATTAACAGCTTTTCCTATATCGTGCAGCATCGCCGCCTTCTTGCAAAACATTACGTCAAGCTTTAGCTCGCCTGCTATGGCACCTGCAAGCCATGCAACTTCTAACGTGTGCTGAAGTTGGTTTTGCCCATAAGAAGTTCTGTATTTTAATTTTCCGAGCAATCTAATAATTTCAGGATTAGAACAGGGAACTCCCACCTCTATCGCGGCTTGCTCTCCGACTTCCTTAAGATGTTGTTCCATCTCCTTTTTTATCCTTTCAACGACTTCCTCAATTCTTGCAGGATGAATTCTGCCGTCGGCAATCAATTTTTCCAAAGCAAGTTTTGCTATTTGCCTTCTTACGCCGTCAAAAGCCGAAATGACTATCGACTCAGGCGTGTCGTCAACTATCAAATCAACGCCTGTCGCCTGTTCAAACGCTCTGATATTTCTGCCCTCTCTGCCTATAATTCTTCCTTTTACTTCATCGCCTAAAATCTGAACCGTCGAAGTGGTGATATCCGCCACATGATCTACGGCTACGCGCTGTATCGCAATAGAAAGAATCTCTTTTGATTTTTTATCGGCATTTTCCCGCGTTTCTTGTTCAAGTCTCTGTGCTAGGACCGATGCGTATTGTTTTGCATCCTTCTCCATTTCGCCTATAAGATTTTTTTTTGCCTCTTCCCTAGTCATTCCTGAAATTTTTTCAAGAATTTTCTTTTGCTCTTCCTTCATTTTATCGATTTCCGCAAATCTTACGGAAAGATGCTGCTCTTTTGAGAAAATATCTCTTTCTTTACTGGATAAACTTTTCTCCCTCCTGTCAATCGCGTCAATTTTACGATCTAAGTTTTCTTCGCGCTGGTTCAAGCGATTTTCCGTATTTTGAACGGCCTGCTTTCTTTCTTTTATTTTATGTTCGAATTCTTTCCTCTCTCCGTCAATCGCTAACCTTGCATCTAAAATTATCTCTTTTGATTTTGTCTCAGCTATTAGTTTTGCCTCTTCCACAATTCTTTCTGAAGTTCGTTCTGCCGATCTAATATCTAATCTCGCATAAATAAAACGCAAAATATATCCCACAGTCAAAGCCACAAAAGCGGTTATAACAATCACCATAACGTTTTCCATTTCTCCGCTCCTTAAATTCCTTCAATTTGCATAATCCTTTTTTCAGTAATAATAACACCTACCGGAATGTCATATTCCTCAGTCGGAAGTTTGTCTGTAATTTGAAAATCATAAGCGAGTCCTACGGTTTTTTCAAGCGGCACGCTTTTAAGCCACCTGTCATAGTAACCTTTGCCGTAGCCCGTCCTGTATCCTCTAGCGTCAAAAGCAATGCCCGGAACAAAAACCAAATCGACATCGCCTTTTTCTACTATATCTCTGGGACTTATTCCAGGTTGTCTTATGCCGCAAACCGATTGGCAAGCATCTTCAAGCCTTGAAATCTTTACGGCGTACATCTTTCTATTTTCGGAATTTTCTATCGCAGGAACAACAACGGTTTTCCCATTGTCAAGAGCAGAATTTACCATAAAATCAGTAACAACTTCAGAACCGCTAGATAAATAAAACATCACGGTTTTCGCTTTTCTGTATAGAGAAAGCTTTTTAATTTCTACAAAAATATCTGCGCTATAGGCTGCCGCCAAAGCCGGTCCTACTCCATTTCTTATAGCTAAAAACTTATATCTTACTTTTCTTTTTTCTAATTCCAAGCAATCGTTCACGGACTTTCCCTTCGTAGCTTTCCTTTGTAGGCGTATAAAATTCCACAGGATCAGTCCAATATTCCTGTTGTACGTAATGTCCTTCAAAATCATGCGGATATTTATATCCCTGCCCATGCCCAAGTTTTCCGCCATCGAGATTCGCATCTTTCAAATGATTTGGAACACCTCTAACTTTACCGTTTTTAACTTCCGACAAAGCCCGCTCGACAGCCATATAAGAGGCATTAGATTTCGGAGCGCAAGCCACGTAAATAGCTGCTTGGGCTAAAATTATTCTCGCTTCGGGCATGCCGACAAATTCAACCGCATTAAGTGCGGAAACCGCAAGCGTTAAAGCTCCAGGATCCGCCATACCCACGTCTTCGGAGGCACAGATTATTATTCTTCTTGCAATAAAGCGAGGATCTTCTCCAGCCGCAAGCATTTTTGCCATCCAGTAAATCGCTGCGTCGGGATCTGTTCCCCGCATTGATTTGATAAATGCAGAAATATGATCATAATGAGCGTCTCCCGAGCTATCGTATAAAAATGCTCTTTTCTGTATTGATTCCTGAGCTACGCTGATATCAAAAACTCTCACGCCTTCCGCATTAGTCTCCGCGGAAAGAACACCTACCCCAAGCGCATTGAGAAGTCTTCTGGCATCGCCAGCTGCATTCGCGAGCAAATGTTCTTTCGCTTCTTTTGACATTTTAACTTTATAGCTTCCAAGTCCATTTTCCCTATCTTTTAAAGCTGACTCCATAATATGTAAAAGAGCTTCTTTTGACAAAGGCTGAAATTCAAAAACCGTACTCCTCGAAATAATAGCGGCATTAATATAAAAGAATGGATTTTCCGTAGTTATACCGATTAACGTTATTATGCCACTTTCAACGTCCGGAAGCAACGCGTCTTGCTGCAAACGGTTGAAATGATGAATTTCATCAAGCATAAGAATAGTTTTCTTGCCAAAAACTTCCGTCCTAGCTTTTGCGGCTTCTATTATCTTTCTTATGTCAGCTATGCCGATCGTCACTGCGTTTGCTTCTTCGAAATACGCTTTTGTTTTTGAAGCAATAATCCTTGCCAACGCACTTTTACCGGTTCCGGGCGGACCGAAAAAAATTACAGAACTGAGATTGTCAGATTCTATTAAACGACGCAAAAGTTTGCCGTCTCCCAAAATGCTTTCCTGTCCCGCAAATTCTTTAAAATTACGAGGCGACATTCTTACAGCCAGCGGTTTGTTTTTATGATTTACGGCATTTTCAAGAAAATTTGTCTGTTTCATAAGCTATCTACATTGCTTTTCGGCACTAATTCAGCTTTTAACTAAGTAAAAAAAACTGCAATGCTAGAAATTCCAATCAATCTAGATCTCATTTCTTCAATTAAAATGCGACAGTACACGCCTACTTGCCGCTCTTTAAAAAGAGACACATAGAAATAAATCGATTAAACATAGCCAACATCGCAGACTAAATATGAAAAATATTTCAATTCATATAATCAGCTTCGTCTAATTGCCGTATAAACTCTTTAATTTTTTTTTCATAATTACATGAAATACTTTCTTGTAAATCTTTCAACCTAAGCAGTTCTGTCGCTATCTTTACAGCCGTCAAAGCCGCTATCTTCTGCGTGTCGGGAACGTTAGCATTTTCGCTCTTTACTTCTAGCCACTGTTCGTTTACAAAACTTACAACCCTATTAAAGCTCAGCTCATCCATACCATCTATATGCAGGTCTATGTCCCTTCCCATAATTTTCTCACGGGTGGTTGCCATAATTATAAAACCTTTACCGTGTCAATTTTTTTTATAATTCTTTCAATTTTAGTAACAGCTGCTTCAGCATTTTTTCTCAACACCACATACTCGCTCGACTGTTTTCTGCCGCGTTCGCTTTCTTTCCTCAAATATTCCACTTCCAATTTAAGTTTGAGATTTTCGTCGGTAAGTTTTCTCAATTTTTCAGCCGTTTTTTTAATTTTTAAAGCTAAAATTTCAATATCTTTCATGCCAACATTTTACAATTTGCCTGCAGGATTGTCAATGCAGTATATCAATATGCGGAAGACGATAATTAAGTCGCTAAATCCATCTTTAACTAATATTGCATCTTATTTTATGTTTATGAACTCCTTCTTTATAAAACGCCGTCATATTTTATGACAATATAACAGCAAAAAAGAGATGACTATAGCATCTCTATTGAAAAGTATCTCATTGCCCTTTTTTCTTTTTGGCATTACACCTGCTGCATATCGCTCGTCTTTTTCTCTTTTACGATGATTATAATTATTCCTTTTATTCATGCTAGCGTAAGCGTACTAGATTTATATTAATTGACAATAAGTTAAAAAAATGGCATATAATTAAGCTTATACACAATGCAAAGTCGCTTCTATTGTAATATTACAGGAGACACCGTTTATACAAAAATCACCGAAGTTATGACAAAAATTACCGAAAATAATAATATATCTGCACAGGTGACATCTTTTTATTAATCTACTACGCTTAACGAAAGCCAAAATCGTCTTTTATTTTGGCTTCACCAAACGCCGAAGGCATGCGGTAGTAATCTTATATGCTTATGCTTCCGAAAATAATTGCCAAGCTACGACGATTAACGACGAAATATCTGGCTAATAGAAGGTAAGCATGTTAATATCCCGTATCCCGATTACTATCACAAAAAAATATTATCCGAAGAACACTACAAAAGAAGGAAGAAAGACAGACTACGTCAGCTTTACAGGCTTTATACTACAAAACTGTTAACCTTTCTCTTGAACAAATTAGCGAGCAAGGTTATAAAGGTTGTTATTGGAATTTTGAGGCTATTATTTGTACTTGGTATATTTTATCGCTCTTTTTATCGGGATAGAAAGACAAAAAAACAGACTAAAGAAATAGGAGTACCTGTTCGTAATACCTTTAAGGGTATAGATTGTTTCTATTTATATCTTTATAAACCTTATTTGTCAGAATAGATAAAATTCCTGAAATCTCTGAAATTTGGTTGAGGAAAAAATTAGGAATTGCTAAGAAACAAAATGAAGAAAATTATATGTGTATGTTTGTGTATATTCTTGACGTCTGGCTGTGGTAAGTTGCTTAACAGTGCAGGCACCGTGAATACTGTTACTGAAAAGGTTAAGCAAACTAGTCCAGAACCAGCACCGACACCTACACGTGAGCCGAATGGCTATGATGAAGACGGTTATGATAAAGACGGCTATAATATGTTAGATTATAATAGAGCTGGTTATGATAGAAAGTAAGATAACACCATACAGGGATTGTCCGTGTGTAGTCCGCTGATGTATCTGAAATGCATACTGTTCCAAGATAGATAATAAGAAAAGGATAATTACAAATTAATCATGAAAAGAATATTATCGTTGTTTTTAATTGCAAGCTTAATCGCTGGCTATGACAGGCTAATTGATATCGGAAATGCTGCGTATTATGACGCTGTTAGCTAAGTAAGTAATCCACCCTCAACGTCGACACCGATGCCGATACGAACGCTGTCACCGATACCGATATGATAATATTAGGTAATTTTGCTACTTATACGGAATAGTCGCGTATTTTATATAAAAACGTTAATTTAGATTTATTAAATTCAATTTTAGAGTAAAACAAAATCGCCGATGTTTAAAAAAAATCCCCAAATGCTCCGTCACTGAGTGATAGAAAAATACCCTTTCAGCATTGCCAACAACGATGCGTGACGCGGATAAAAAAGTTTAGGACATTAAAACCAAGAGCGTTGTTAGCGCAGTCAATCACAAAATGCAAAGACTCAGTGTTATTTATAGAATACTTGAAAATACGGAACAGTTATGAAGCAGGTAGTTTAAGAAATATTATACGAGCCGACTTATAAAATAGGTGCAGCAGCAACCGTCAATAAAATATGCTTGAAAACGAAGCCGCCGCTTGTAATAAAAAAGCTTCTACGCATTAAGCTGACAGTCCAAACCAATATTCTCCAAATTTTAATACGGGTTTACATCTGGCTTAGAAACCGTTAGAATTAACGAAAATTTTTATTGACAACAAAAGGGAAACCAAATTGTTTTAGATTTTTCTTTTGACAGCAGCACGACAATCATCGTTGCAGCGAAATTGCGGAATTAAAGAGAAAATATATCAGTATAGAATTTGACGAAATGTGGTTAATAGGCTTAAAAAAATTGAACAAGACAATAAAAGCAATTTGTTTTTTTTAACAGATTATCCGCCGGTTCTAACAAGTAAATGAATTTTATATAAAATAGGGGAGGCTTGACCTCGAATGAAAGTATTAGTGGTCAATTGCGGTTCGTCGTCAACTAAGTACACTCTTTTTGAAATGGAAAGCGAGAAAAAGATTGCATGGGGAATAGTCGAGTGCATTGGTCTTTCCGAAGCATACTATAAAAGACAAACGTCCGGCGCTAAAGAGAAAAAAACTTCAATAAAAGTTACAAACCATACGGAAGCCGTTGAACTTATAATAAAAGATCTCTTAGATAAAAAAACTGGAAGCATTGCAAATATAGATGAAATTGCCGTAGTCGGTCACAGAATAGTACACGGCGGCGACAAGTTTTCAAAATCGGTTTTGGTAACGAAAGAAGTAAAAAAAGGTTTAAAAGAATGCTTTTCAATAGCGCCTTTGCATACTCCGGCGCACTATGCCGGCATTCTTGCCGTAGAAAAAATGCTTCCGGGAATTCCGTCAGTTCTAGTCTTTGACACCGCTTTTCACCAGACAATGCCTGACTACGCATACATGTACGCTCTTCCTTACGAATATTACGAGAAACACCATATAAGAAAATACGGTTTTCACGGAACTTCGCATAATTACGTTTCACAGAGAGCGGCTGCAATGCTTAGAAAACCTTTAAGTGAATTGAAACTGATTACGGCTCATTTAGGCAACGGCAGCAGTATAACTGCGATTGAAAAAGGGAAAGTTATAGATACTTCTATGGGTTTTACTCCGCTACAAGGAGTTATGATGGGAACGAGATGCGGCGACATAGACCCTGCAATCATAGCTTATATTATAAAAAAATATCCTCAATATAAAAACGACGACGACTTAAACACTCTAATGAATAAAGAAAGCGGATTGCTCGGTATATCAGGACTTTCGGGCGATATGAGAACCACTATCAAAGCGTCGGCGGAAGGCAACAAAAAAGCAAAACTCGCTTTTGAAATGCTCTGTTACAGCATAAAAAAATACATAAGCGCCTATTGCGGAATATTAAACGGCATTGACGGTTTAGTTTTTACGGCGGGCATAGGAGAAAATTCTACGGCAGTCAGAGAAAAAATATGTGCAAATCTACATGCTTTGGGAATTGAGATGGACGCAAAAAAGAATAACGAACCTTCAGTCGAAGAAAGGTTCGTTTCAACCGCGAACTCTAAGGTAAAAATTATGATAATTCCCACAAATGAAGAATTGATGATCGCAAGAGAGTCAAAAGTCTGTCTGCATGCAAGCGCTCAGACAGACGAATAGATTTAAAAATATTTACAGCATAAAGTCATTAATGGCAAGGCATTTATGAATAAAGTTATATTTATAACCGCCCCTGAAGTATTCAGAGACGAAGAATACTATAAACCTAAAAAAATTCTTGAAGATGCTGGCGTTGAAGTTACAACTGCAAGTGTAAAAATTGGAGAGCTGACAGGCAGATTTGGATTTAAAACGATAAGCACGCTTTTAATTCAAGATATTAATCCAGATGACTTTGACGCGATAGCGTATATCGGCGGAGGCGGATCAAAAGTGTTTTTCGATAATCCCAGCGCTCTAAAACTTGCAAATGATTTTTTTAAACTTGGAAAACCTACGGCTTCAATATGCATAGCGTGTGTAATTCTCGCAAATGCAGGCATTTTAAAAGGTAAAAAAGCAACGGTTTTTATTGACGGGAAAGAAGAATTGATAAAAGGTGGCGCCATATATACGGGCAACGACCTGGAAACTGATGGAAATATTATCACTGCGAATGGTCCCGACATCGCGCAAGATTTTGGTAAAGCTATTTTAAAAGCCCTTGAACAAAAACTGATTCATTAACCGTGCAGTGAGCGCTTCATTTATTGCAATAAGTTGTTGTTCTTGCTTTTCTACCCACTGCATATAAATTTAACCTCATCATTCGCGTGCCTGCTGAGTTTCTGTATCCTTAATGATCCTTATGTTTTTCTCGCTAGCCTCTTTTAGCTGCTCTTGCATTGACTTTCTTTTCTTCATTGAGCTATTCAAGCTTCGTCGTTATATTTTTTAAACTCCTCTTTTTTCTCTTTAATTGTTTTGCCACATTCCTCTATAAATGCGATGGAATAGACTTTGTCGGTTTTTATAGTTATCGCCTTTGGCTGTCAACACTCTTGTCACCGCTTTTCAACTTCTTTATATTCGCATTATTATCTCTCGCGCTGCAACGCTACACAGCACCAAAAATTGTCATTTTCATGTTTTATATCTCATGTGTGTTTCGCGCGTTTTATATTGAAAGCAATTGATTTCCATTCTGATTAGTTCTGTTTTTTTTCGGCAACTGCTTAATATATCACCGACAACCGCAAACACTTATCCCTCGCTTATTAAAATCCACCGGATTTGGCTTATTTTTTGGATTTGAGCCAATGCGACATCTCTCGCGCGTATTTTTGCCGCAGTTCTTGAAGTTAAAAAAACTCTTTCCGCAGTACTTGTAATGCGTCTGTCTGTCCTACAGGTTTGGCTATATTAAGCTAAGCCTCGTCTCTCTGCATGGTTAATTTAGTTTTGGTCTTAGTACTGTAGAACTCTCTGCCAGCTAATAATCTGGAATGTACTGCTGATTTACGTGGCTTTTTGTATGTCCTTTCTTGATATCTTGCACATCTCTGCATGTCCTCGCTTATGCTGGTGTACATACTTACGCTTTGGAGCTTTGTGTTAATGTGGTGATTGGTAAACATATTAATAAATTTATCTATCATTTCATTTATCATTTTTTCGCCTTCCCATTAATTTTAAGTCCGTATTTGTGTGCCAATTGCAACGTTTCGCCGATTGTTATGGTGTTAAGTATTAGCTCTTCCTTGTTAGGTCATCTTTTGGCTTTGTGCAATTAGCAGGTCAATCTCTGCTCTTGTAATTTTTGTTTTGTTTAATACAACATGCAAATCCTTGTCACTTTCTGCCTTGTCACTTTCTGCCTTGTCACTTTCTGCCTTGTCCCTGTCTATCCTGTCCATCTCTGCACTGTGTTTATCGGATTTTTAATCAATCCGCAGACTCCGCAAAATCCTACAAAAAAAACACAATAGAAAGACCAGCCGCTAACTTTGCTTTGTTGTCATTCTTTTCGCTGGTAAATAAGATTTAAACATTTTACTGCCACTACTTAATTATTTAACTTCTATGCCTGCTTACTGAGGTGGGCAGACTAGGAGCTAATTAGCCCCTGTTCCTCAGGTCTTATCACGTTTATTTTGTCTTCGTTTATCTCTGCGTTATATTTCGCTTCTTCACTTTTTAATTCATCGGCTTTATCTTGGTCATACTCGTTGCGTGCTTCTTTGTCTTTCACAGTAGTCACACGGCAAATAATTTATCGGACATTTTTCACAGTCATCTGGATTAAACTCGTATGCGTCCAGTTTCATTGCATTCCCTGAGGCACTTGTGTCCGCAGTTTTCAAAAGTTCCCTCGTCGCAACTACAGTTTTCGCATATGTAGCTATTGCCCTGCTCCGTTGCGACTAGCAATAATTTGTAAGTGTCGTAAACGCTTATTCCTTCCAGCTCTGTCTTCAGTTCCGTGTCATCGCATTCTTCCGCTATCGTTAAAAACATGTTACAAATCTCAAACGCATTTTCCCGATTATCACAAATATGCTTATGCAAGGCTTCAATTATGTCGCATTCGTTAAAATCCGTGTGCCACTGCCCTTACTGTAAGAATTATCTCTGAGATATTTCCGAATTAATTTAATCACTTTTGTTATTCTGGCTTCGTTGTATTCTTTGCTATTTATTTTATTATCCTCTTTTTTATTTTTTAAATGTTTCATATGTCATCTAATAGTTCTTTATCTTTTATTATTAATGTTTCATTGAAAACAGATACTACCCAACTGTTAAAAACATATTCCGCTAAGTTCACGTCATGACATATTATATGCCTAAAACGAACATTATCATCAAACTCAGTCGGCAAAAAATAAACATTCATAATTTAAAATATTTATCAATTAACAAAGATACATTTTTATAATACGGATTTTGAGCTATTTTACCGGATGGAGTCATAAACGAAGTTTTTAACGAACTGCCGCAGGAACACTTTATTTCTCTCTCTGAAAGTTTCACAACAAGCCTTTCAGTAACTCTTTTACTGCTTGCAAGATTTGCCGCAACAACCGAGGCAACGGCGTCGTTCGTTACTTCTTCCCCTTCTTTCCATACGTCAAAATCAGTCACAAGAGAAATGTTTGCATAGCACATTTCAGCTTCCCTAGCAAGTTTTGCTTCTGGAAAAAGCGTCATTCCAACTATTGAAAAACCCGCCTGCCTATTGGCTTCCGATTCAGCTTTCGTGGAAAATTGCGGACCTTCAATGCAGACATATGTTCCGCCGAAATGATGTTTTATGCCAAGCTCGTCAACAATTTGGCGGATTAAATCTCTTATTCCATTGCAGAAGGGATATGCCATTGAGACATGAGCGACTATGCCTTTTTCAAAAAAAGTCGACGGCCTGTTTTTTGTTTTATCAAAAACCTGGTCAGGAATAACGAAATCTCTCGGTTTCATTTCTTTCTTCAAAGAACCGCACGCTGTAAAAGAAACTATCTGTCCCACGCCTAGAGATTTTAAAGCATAAATATTCGCTCTTTGATTAATCTCCGAAGGGTTTAAGGTATGCCCTCTGCCGTGTCTCGGCAAAAAAGCGCAGTTTACGCCGTTTATCTCGCCTGTGGTTATTTTGTCCGAAGGTCTGCCAAAAGGCGTATCAACATCTCTCTCGATAATATTTTTAATACCGGCAATTTCATATAATCCGCTGCCGCCTATAAATGCAATCTTTACCAGATTTCCGCGCATTTCCATATCCTCGTAATTTTATCCACAAATTAAATTCAGAAATTCTTAAGATATTGCTATGCACGCCATCTAAAAAATAAACAGCAGTTGAAAATTCAATACCAAGTTTCAAACTGCCTTCCCCACAACGACTAAAAAAATCACTTATAATTACGAGAGTTTTATATCTACAGCATTGAGCTGCACTACTTTATTTTCATTTTTGCCGACCACGCCAAGATTAAAAGCTATATTCAAAGAATCTTCGGAACGGGTCATCTTTGGAAGATTTGCCTTGTTCCAAAACACAGTCTGAATATTTTTACTTCTTTTATGCAAAACTTTAAACTTTAAAGGACCTTCTTTGTTTTCAAAAAACCGATATCTCAGTTAGTATTACATCTCTTATGAAAAATACGGGGCTAAAATTGTTCATATCGAAAGGTTCCATTACTTCCATCTGTTTATAGAAGTCAATATTTATGTCTGAAATCTTTAATTCGATTTCAATAATTATCGCATTTCACAGTCTCTTTTAAATTCCTGTCGACATATTCCGAGTATAAAACAATCAATACTATTCTTTTTGGTATATCATTTTCTTTTGAGAACTTTTAAAACCGCATCCGCAATATTTACGTCTTTTAGTCCGAATCTGCACATTAAATCCATAGGTTCGCCGGACTCGCCGAATCTGTCGTTGATTCCCACCATTTCAACAGGAACCGGACAATTTCTGACAAGAACTTCGGCAACCGCAGAACCAAATCCGCCATAAATTTGATGTTCTTCCGCGGTTACTACCGCACCACATTCTTTCGCAGCGGCAACGATTGTTTTTTCGTCTATAGGTTTAATCGTGTGGATATTTATGACTCTTGCTTTGATACCTTTTTTCTTTAAAATCTCAGCACTCATTAGAGATTCATAAACCATTGTTCCGCAAGCCATAATCGCAACGTCATCTCCGTCTCTTAAAACATTTGCTTTTCCTATTTCAAAAGGAGTATCGTCTTTTGTGATCATGGGGATATTTTCTCTTCCGTATCTTATGTATGTAGGCCCGTCTGAATACGCGCTTGCTACTACCGCTTTCCTCGTCTCAACCAAATCGCACGGCGTTATGACTTTCATTCTGGGAAGACATCTCATTATGGCTATTTCTTCCAAAGCCTGATGGGTCGCTCCATCAGGTCCTACCGTAATTCCAGAATGCGAACCGCCTATTTTTACATTTAAATTTGAATAACACACAGTCGTTCTTATCTGTTCCCACGGTCTTCCAGACGCAAAGACTCCGTAAGTGGACACAAACGGAATAAACCCCGCCACGGCAAGTCCTGCAGCCATACCTATCAAATTGGTTTCCGCGATGCCGACGTTAACAAATCTGTCGGGAAACATTTCCTTAAAACCATCTATTACAACTGAAGAAACCGTGTCCGCGCCCAAAACAAAAATTTTAGGGTCTTTTTTTCCAAGTTCGACAAGACCTTCGCCAAAACCAAATCTTGTAGCCTTTTTTCCAAAAACTTCTATCATATTTTTCTCCTGACCGAATACATACTTTCAGCCGTTATGCCAAACCGCAATCGTTATTTTTATTCTTTTTACATCTAAGCTTTATCCCGACGATATCTACAGTCGTTTTTTTTTAAACTGGGCGACAACATCGTTTTCCCTATTTCAACGATTCGTTAATTTCCGTCACCGCTTTTTCAACCAATTCTTTTGAGGGAATTTTTCCATGCCACTCGGCGACATTTTCCATATAAGAAACGCCTTTGCCTTTAACAGTCTTCGCTATTATCGCCGTAGGTTTCCCTTTTTCCGTTTTGAACTGCAAATAAGCTTTGTCAATCGCCTCAAGATTATGTCCGTCTATCTCTATAACACTCCAGCCAAAAGCTTTGTATTTATCGGCTAAAGGCTCAACGTTCATTATATCTTTCGTAGCGCCGTCTATCTGCAAACCGTTATTGTCAACGATGGCGCAAAGATTGTCAAGTTTATAGTGAGCCGACGACATTACAGCTTCCCAGACGCTTCCTTCCTGCTGCTCGCCGTCGCCCATAAGAACGTAAACTCTGTTGCTTTTACCCGCTTGCCTCATTCCTACGGCAATTCCCGCTCCAATAGATAAGCCGTATCCTAAAGAACCGGTGGACACTTCTATTCCCGGAAGTTTTTTATCTTTTGCCGGATGCCCCTGAAGTTTGCTCCCGGTTCTTCTCAAAGTACACAATTCGTCGGAATTGAAACATTTAAGCTGCGCTAAAACCGCATAAAGCACTGGACAAACATGCCCCTTTGACAATATAAAGTAATCTCTGTTTTGGTCATTTGTATCTTTAGGATTAAATTTCATATGTTTAAAATATAACGACACCAAAAGTTCGACCGAAGATAAACTACCGCCCGGATGTCCCGTACCCGCAAGAGCAAGCATTTTAATAATATCTTTTCTGACATTAGCAGACATTATCTTTAAGTCTGAAATCTCCATTATAATAGCTCCTTTTTAAGTCCTGTAAATAAAAAACTATTTCCGCTTATTAGCATTGTCGCGCGGAATGGTTCTTAAGACATCTCTCACTACTGCGTCAAGCGCATAATCTATATTTTTATTTTTGCAAACAGACGAATCTGACCATATAACCTGTCCCGTTTTCACATCAGTCATATACGCGTAAATCCCGACTGCGGCATCCCTTGTAACAACTTTTCTAAGCGTCCGACTGCGCGCCCAATTGTAATCATAACAACCGTCATAATAATCATTAAAAATATAACATTGCGAACTACATCTCACCGGGTATAAAACATATTTCCGCTCGCAGCGAAAAGAAGTTATGCTCCCTTCTATAACGGCGTCAACTTCAACATTAACATTATCAGATACGACGTTATAACCTTTAGCTAAAAGATGTCGAATAAAAATTTTTCGCGACGCTTCGCCAGCTTCTCTGTATTTTTTGCCGGAAGAAAAATTCTCTACCCGCACAGTCCTAATTGTTGAAAAATCATAATCCGGCTTTACGACAGCCGTGCTTACAATACACGACGACATTATAAAGACAGAAAAAAGAACAGTAAAAATAAACTCCCTCATTGTTATTTCTGGCACTGCAGTTTTTCAATTTCCCTAATTTTCTTTATTCTCTGCGAATGTCTTTTCTCAAACGGAGTTTCAAGAAATATCTTTATTCTACGGCACAGTTCGTTCAATGTAGCAGTTCTCGACCCAAGACATAAAATATTTGCTCCGTTATGTTGCGCCGCAAGCTTTGCGGTATCTTCATCCCAACAAACTGCCGCAATAACGCCTTTAACCTTATTTGCCGCAACGGACATGCCTATTCCCGTCCCGCATATAAGAACGCCCTTATCCGCTTTTTTGCCGACAACAGCTTCTGCAACCTTAAGAGCATAGTCGGGATAATCGCAACTTCCTTCTCCGCAGAAACCGAAATCTTCAATCTCATAACCACTGCTCTGAAAATATTCTTTTATTTTATTCCTTACTTCGGCGGCGGCATGATCCGTGCCAAAAGCCAATTTTATAATCTTATCCATATCTTTCTCGCTGTATATTTTATGTTATTGCCATGTTGCTATTGCGTTATTTCATTTAGAATACTCGACAAGTTTTGCAAAAGATTCGGCTTCTAAACTCGCTCCGCCTACCAAACCGCCGTCAATATCGGTTTTTTTCATAAGATCCGACACATTGTTCGGATTTACGGAACCGCCGTAAAGGATTCTCACTTTTTCAGCTGATTCTTTGTACATCTGTTCATATATCTTCCTCACAAAAGAGTGAACTTCCTGAGCTTGATCGGGAGTTGCGGTTTTTCCCGTTCCTATAGCCCACACAGGTTCATAAGCTATAACCGCCAAAGACGCCTGTTGAGGACTAATGCCTGACAAACCGACTCTCACCTGTTTTTCTATAACTTTAAAAGTTACATTGCCTTCTCTTTCTTTAAGAGTTTCACCCACGCAAACTACGGGAGTAATACCCGCCGCAAGGGCTGCTTTCGTTTTTTTGTTTACAGTTTCATCAGTCTCGCCGAAATGTTGTCTGCGCTCCGAATGACCGATTATAACGTAAGAACAGCCGGCATCTTTCAGCATTTCCAAAGAAATTTCACCGGTGAACGCCCCTTTTGCTTCCCAAAAAAGATTTTGCGCTCCGAGATTAATATTTGAGCCTTTAATTTCATTACTTACCGCATAAAGCGCTGTAAAAGCGGGACAAATCAAAATTTCAACACCCGATACGCTGGCGACAGCACTTTTAAGCGACTTTACAACATTTATAGCCTCTGGAACAGTCTTATTCATCTTCCAATTTCCTGCCATCAACGGTTTCCTCATGGGTAGCTCCTTTTATTTTTTTTATATATTTTGAAATTATACCAGATTTACAGTCGGACTTTCAACATTTTAATTATAATCGGGCTATAAAAAAAGACATCAAAAAAACAAAAATATCGACTCCGGTTTTAGAAAAGAATCATAATAAAAGTTTTTAAAACAAGAGTAAGATAAGCATCGCGAATTATAAAAAGGAAAAATCTGTTGTAAAGTTTGTAAATTCTTAAGAAATATATCTCGTTAAACGCCCAAATCAAGTCTTACCTGTCAAACTTGAACTGTTCCGCTTACTTTTACTTGCAAACTTCAAACAAGACCCTATCATACTCCCAAAATAACATCTTATTTTTTTCTCTTTCAAAAAATACTTTTGAGAAAAATATCTATGGATCTATTAACACTCAAACTTCAATACTTTTATTCCCGTAACAAATAAATACAGGTTAAGGAAAATAACAATGTTTATTTTGAACAAAAAATTCCACTCGCATTCTAAAATTTCCGCTTATCGCCTCCATATATTTTTATAATACCATTATTGTCGCTCGTTTTTGTCGACAAATTCTGTGAATATGCCAATACGCTTTTCAATCTTTGCTTTTGCTTCCAAACACTTTCTCTTTTCATTAATTAACCGCGATCTGATTTTAAGCGCATGACAATATAGCACAGTAAACGCAATAATGGTATACTGTATAGGCAAGCAGTGTTTCACTCTTGCCAACTTGCGCGCTTTTTTAATGAATGTAACAGCTTTAAACTAGCAACTTTTTAAATTCGAAAAATTATCTAAATGAAAAAATTAATTTGTATTTATTTACTATTGTGTTATGCAATACTTAACTTAAGCGCTTGCAATACAAATAAAAACAGGACTAATCGGACTGACCTGATTGATCGGACTGACCTGATTGATCGGACTGACCTGATTGATCGGACTAATTCTGATTCCCCCGCAGTTCCAACGAAAACGAACTATCCTCGGGTAACAATACTTTCGCCCATTATAAATATTTTAATGGCGGGATATGAAGCTCATCTTATATTAAAAAGGACAACACTTAGGAATATGTTTCGATTTGAAACGCTGCTTCCTTTGACTGCAGTTTCGTTAAATTCTTATTACTGTTGTAAAAAAACCAATACACTTCCCGCTGGAAATCAGGAAGAGTATGAAAGCCAAATAAAAAGTGTATCAGCATCTGCGATGTCAGCATTCATGCATATTATACCATTTGTAACTGATATCGAAGAAACACTCAGACAAAGAAACAGTGTAATGCCAATACCAATGCCAATCCTTACGCAATTGGGGAGAGATGCAGTCAAAGAAACAATTGCCAGCTTATACGCCATCACAAAAAAACCAATACTTATAGATATCCGGGACGCATCAGTATTTATCGATAAGCTAATATGCATTCATTATGCAAAATCTCAGATAGATACATATTTGAGTGCTATCAGCAACGCATGGACAAATTCTAATCCAATAATAAGCATAGTAAAAACATTAATAAATATGGGTATGATCAATTCAAGCTTTCACGAAATGACTGAAGTAAATAAAGAGCTGATGAATGATTTAAGTAATTTAATCATTATGAGAAAACTCTGGAACTACGCAAAACCCTTTTATGAGAAGTATAAAATAATTAGATATGGTCTAGCTGGCATAGCAGCTGTATTTGTCAACTTTCCTAAGATATATATATGGGCAAAGACTGCATGGACTGCGGCAATTTTTTTATGCCAATATCTTTAATGTCTCTTCTGCTATCTCTTGCCAAATCACCATTCTTAGCATCATTCAAAGTAATGTCCAAGGTAGTATCGGTAATCATCAATCGTCTATAGACCCAGCGAAAAAAAATTTCAACCTCTATTCTCAATTTTTATAATACCCACTACACTTGAATTCATACTTTTTATAAGCTGATAACGCTTCTGGAAAAACTTCAAGCACTTTTTCTATAACACCGTGGAGAACTGATATCGCAATACCATAATTTGTTATCGGCACTCCGGCTTCGACAGCTTTATTAAGTCTTGAAAGCATGCTTTTTCTATTTAAAGTACACCCGCCGCAGTGTATTATGATTTTATAAACTGCAATATTTTCAGGATAATCCTGTCCTGATATATACTCAACTTCCAAATCTTTCTTTGAATATTTCCTAATCCATTTTGGAAGTTTCACTCTCCCTATATCGTCTGCAGACGCATGATGCGCACACGCTTCGGAAATCAACACCTTATCGCCGTCCTGAAGATTATTAAGAGCGGTAGCGCCTTTCGCCATTTCAACTATATCAGATTTATCCGCGGCATAAATTATTGAAAAAGTCGTAAGTTTAACGTTATCGGGCGTCTTTGCCGCTATGCGCTCAACAGCTTGTGAATCCGTCACCACAATTATAGGAAGCGTTTTTAAATTTTGCAACGCAATTTCATATTCAGTGTCTTGTACCGTATACGAAGCCGCATTTAAATCCAAAATGTGCCTTAGAGTCTGTGCCTGCGGCATTATTATTTTCCCGCGCGGGGCGCCCAAATCTATGGGCATAACTAAAACTACCGTATCGCCTTTTTTTACTATATTCCTTAAAACTCGATAATTCTCAATGTATTTATCGGGAAGTGCTTCTATAAGAATCTTTTTTAAAGCGTTCAGAAAATCATCTCTGTTTCCACTGACGTTAGAAAAGAGCATAACGTACTTTGTATATTTTTTCAACTGTTCCAGAAATATCTTGTCGGGAGGGTTTAAATCAGTTTTACTTACGACAATTACGCACGGCGTTTTTCTTTTATCCGCTTCTTTGACAATACTTTCTTCAAAGCTGCCAAATTTTCCCGAATCGCACATTAAAATAACAATATCGCAAGAATCAAAGGTTTTTTGCGTTTTTTCTATTCTTTTACTTCCTAAAACAGACGTATCATCAATTCCCGCGGTGTCAAACAGCGTTATTGGTCCCAAAGGGTTAAGCTCCATTTGCTTATGAACTACATCCGTTGTAGTTCCCACCGTTTCTGAGACAATAGACGTGTTTTGGTTTGTAATAAAATTCATAAGCGATGATTTCCCAACATTTGTTCTGCCAAATATTCCAATCTGAATTGTCAACGCTTTCACGCCGCCACTCCTCCCGCTCTCAGCGCAAACATATTATTTTCCTGTATTTTTAGTTAGACGATCCGGAATTCCAACGCGGGTAAAAATTGTTTCAAAAGTTTTTTTACGCATGCCTTTTTACAGAAAATTCCATAAACTTTTATTTGTCGACCAAAACTGCAAAACACCGTTTTGTTTAAAACCTTCCTTCCTAAACAATAAGTCAATTTCCTAAATAACAACGACAACAAAGCTCATCTGTTTTTTTTATCATGGAATTCTTGCTGTGGATACCCACCGCATTGCAGTTCGCGCGGCCTATAAAACGCTGCACACAATATAATTCAAATAGCATGCCTGTGCTGTGGCTATCAGACATATTATCTCCTTCAATTTTTTGCCGTTATTGTGATTGTACAACCTCGTGTCTTTCCACTTTGGCATCCCGCTTCGGTTCTTCATCCTAGTCGCGATAATAAAGTTCGATATAAGTTTCAGCGACGCGCCCGGACTGCAAAGAGCGACTTCTCGAGCCGTTCTCTTGATAATTTTACCTTCAATTTTTGTCAAAATCTGCTCTATTTTTGTGAGAGAACTGTAGCGAGAGACATGTTTCTCGCTACGCGGGTTGCCCCGCTTACCGACAACAGACGGAAAAATTGTCCTTGTTAGCATGCTTATCCGCTTCCCAATGCTTGATAGAGTCGGGTCGTTGACTTCAGCGCAAAGATAAAGATTTCGAAATTTTTCGTCGCTTACGCATACATGAAAAGAAATCGTAATATCCAGATACGTAAAGTTATAAAGATCATCAGCAAACTAAAACTTACTAAAATAAAATAGAAACCTCCGTATTACAAGAATTTCATGCTTTATTGCGGAAAAAGGGAAAAAAAGGAAAATAAAACAGAGCCGCATTGCTCAAATGTTTTTAAGATAATCTGCTATCGCCCGCGCCGCTTTTTTACCCATTCCCATCGCCTCTATAACAGTATCCCCGCCAACAATATCGCCACCCGCGAAAACGCCGGATATCGAAGTCATATAGTTGTCGTCAATTATAATATAACCGCGACTGTCCGTATTTAAACCTTCAGTAAGCAGTGGCAAAATAGGATTTGGATGCAGTCCTAAAGCCAAAATAACCGAGTCGCAGCGCTGTTCTTGCCGAATCCATCGCCGTATTTCCGCCACCGACTACCACAACGCTTTTGCCTTTATAGACTGGCGTGTCGTAATCGGGGAAATCATAAGAACGCATAAGATTTACGCGCACCAAAAACTCATTTGAACAGTAAACATGATTCAAATTTTCGCCCGTTATACCCGGAAATACGGGAAGTCCCGCTCCCACCGCAATGAATACGGCTTTGTATCTGTCGTCAAATAACTCTTTTATCGTTTTTGTTCTTCCGATAAGAGTATTTAAAACTATTCTCATTCCAAGCTTTTTTAAATTATCTATTTCTCTATCCAAAACCTCTTTTGGAAGTCTGAATTCAGGTATGCCGTAACGCAAAACACCGCCGGAATTATGAAGAGATTCATAAACTGAAACATCGTATCCCATTTTCAACAAATCGCCGCTGCAGGCAAGTCCCGCCGGTCCTGAACCGACAACAGCAACTTTTATGCCGTTTTTCTCAGTTGCCATCTTGTCATCGCTATTTTCAATCGCAACATCAGCCGCATATCTTTCTAAATTTCCGATACAAACGCTTTCGCCTTTCTTCGCTAAGATGCACAATTTTTCACATTGGTTTTCCTGCGGGCAGACTCTACCGCATACAGCCGAAAGATTATTTTTTTGTTTTAAAACTTTTAGAGCCCGCGCAGTATCATTGCCGGCAAGATGTTTTATAAACCCCGGAATATCAATTTCAACGGGACAGCCGCCGATGCACGTCGGTTTCTTGCACTGCAGACATCTTCCGGCTTCTTTGAGCATCTCATCACGCGTATAACCCGTATTCACCTGTTTAAAATCTCTTTTTCTTATCTCTGGATCCCTTTCGGGCATTTTTATTTTTCGTGACATTTACACTCCTGGTTATATTTAAATTTATCAACCGATATTTTTTCAAGACTTTTAAAGAGTTCAAGTCTTGAAACAAGTTCTTCCCAGTTCACGGAATGTGCGTCAAATTCAGGACCGTCAACGCAGGCAAACTTTATCATCCCGCCGACGCTAACTCTACACGCTCCGCACATTCCCGTTCCGTCAAGCATTATAGGATTTAAAGAAACCAGCGTCTTTATATGTTCTGCTCTGGTGAGTTCCGCAACGGCTTTCATCATAGGCACCGGACCTATAGCATATACTATATCCACTTTTTCTTTGCCTACGACGTCTTTTAAAACATCTGTGACAAATCCTTTTACACCGCGCGTTCCGTCATTTGTGGCAAAAAGGAGCAAGTCGCTTTCTCGTTTTAATTCATCTTCAAGTATTATCAAATCTTTACATCTCGCCCCTACTATAGTAACAATTTTATTGCCCACTTCTTTAAACTCTTTTATAACCGGCAAAACTTCTGCCGTACCCACGCCCCCGGCGACAGCAACAACTGTGCCGTATTTTTTAATTTCTGTGGGATGTCCTAAAGGTCCTACAAAATCTTTTATGTAATCGCCTTCGCAAAGAGAAGCAAGATGCATTGTGCTTTTACCTACCTCTTGAAAGATTATTTTCACTAAACCTTTTTGAGGATTTGTTCCCGCTACGGTCAAAGGAACGCGTTCTCCTTTATCGTCAATTCTGAATATAACAAATTGTCCGGCTCTTGCGCTTTTCGCAACTTCAGGAGCATAAATCTCATATGCCCGCACTTTCGGTCCGATTTCTTTTTTGCTTACAATTTTAAACATTTTTTATCCTCAAGTATAAATAATCCACTATCTATAAAACACAAAAATCAATACACTCATACTCCGCCGCTGCAGACTTTTCCGCTCACTATATTCGCCGTCGCATAATTTTACCCTTACAAATTCACAAAAATATATTTCGCACTTCTCAAATCCGATTAAAAATCCAATATCCATCCAAAAGCGACAGTTTTTTTGCGGCATAGAAAGTATGCTATCCATCTTAAAACAACTTTACAATACGCACCCTTTAAAATTACATACTGAAAAATATCCAAAATCCTAAAACCGTAAAATTCAGAAGGTTTATCCGAAAAAAAACGAATATGTTATTTCATTAACGGGAAGACAACAGAAGATAATGATACTGATTAGCTTTTGCATCACTACAATTCCCCGTTTAAAGCAGTTTCTCTTTTTTTTCTTTAAAGCCAATCGCGATATATATAACTATTCACTCATTTTTTGCCGCAAATCAAAATATAAAATTTCTTTTGTATGAATAACAACAGCAAGAATGTCGCCTATAACCGTCGTAAAGCAGCGCGTAGACACAGCGAAAAATCTCATTAGGCATCACTTTAGAATCCATCTCTGCTCATCGCAGTAAAATTTTATACGGTGGAGTATTCCGTGCGTTTATCAGCGGTTTTTAAAAGAAAATCTTACATACTAAAAGAAATCTGTGGAAGTACTTCCAGTTCCTACCTCGCTTTGCTTTCGGAAGCTTTTGAAATGGATTTCCCACAACATATTTTACACAACCACTAACGACAAAACTCCGCATAAATTTTCTTATATCAGTTTTAAGGCATTTTCAAGCAATCTGTTCTAAATCTTAAACTAAAACACTGTCCTCTACATCTAAACAAACGCATTCTAAAGAAAATTACCCGCTCTTTAATACGCTTTTGAAAAACAACTTTTATATAACCATTTGTAAAAAGAGAAACCCCTGCTACCATTAAAAATCACTCATACAAAGCCCGCAATTATGTTCTTTTGACAATATTCTTCAAATTTCTCTTTTGCACTTCTAAATTTTTCCAAACTTTTTTCATAATTATTTGCAAAACAAACTGCTAAGACAATACCCAAAAACATGACGCTGCCTTTCTTAACTTCACATTTTCCCCATTATGTTGCCACATAGGCAGAATGGACATTAAAATAAGCCCACCAACAAACCCCACAATGACTTAATTATAGCTTTTGCTAAAACAAAGAAGCACAGTAGAAGTTCCACATGTTTTCCATATTATAGTCTTCTTGCCGTTTGATAAGCGTCCCAAAATCATGGATTAGTAGAGGAGTCTTCCATATTTTCCATATTATAATCTTCTTGCCGTTCGACAGCGTCCAAAAATCGCGAATTAGTAAATCTTTCCTCGGCAGTTTTTTCAGTATAATATTTGTACGGACTAATCCATATTATCCTGCTAAATTTTCTTTTCCCCACTTGAAGAATAAACGAATTTTTACTTTCACTTTTAGGCTTATTAACCATAATATCTTCGTCTGCTCTTTGCAAATCTATCCTCACGCCGCCTTGTTTTATAAGCCGTCCCGCTTCTTTCTTGCTTAAAACCATACCGCTTTTAACAAGCAAATCGGATAACTTTATCCCGCCGTATTCCATATAATATTCATAATATTCTTCGATGTCGTCCGGAATATCTTTGCTTACGAAAATCTTATCAAATTCCATTTTCGCTCTCAAAGCTTTTGCTTTTCCGTGATATCTTTCTACAATCTCCTGAGCCAACGCAGATTTCGCCGCTTTGGGATGTATATTTTTAACGGCATTTAAATCTGCCGTCGTAAGAAGTTCGTAATATCTGTACATAAGCTCATCAGAAATTGACATTATCTTTCCGAACATATCCTTAGGCAAATCGTTTAAAGCTATGCAATTTTTATACGATTTTGACATTTTCTTAACGCCGTCGGTCCCTTCCAAAAGAGGCATGGTAATTATAACCTGGGCGTCTTTAATTCCATAACCTCTTTGTATTTCTCTTCCAAGAAGCAGATTGAATTTTTGATCGCCGCCTCCAAGTTCCACATCGGCATTTAAAGCGACAGAATCATACGCTTGAAGCAAAGGATAGAGAAATTCAACTATGCTTATAGAATTGTTTTCTTTATATCTTTTTTTAAAATCGTCTCTCACAAGCATCTGCGCTACCGTACTTTTAGCAGCAAGATTTAAAAGCCCGCTTACGCCGAGTTTTTTCAGCCATTTGCCATTATAGGCAATCTCCGTTTTTTCTTTACTAAGAATTTTAAATACCTGATTAGCATAGGTTTTCGTGTTTGTCTCTATCTGCTCATCTGTCATAATAGGACGCGTTTCGGATCTACCCGACGGATCGCCTATTCGCGCAGTAAAATCGCCGATTAAAAATACTATTTGGTGACCTAAATCTTGAAATGTTTTTAATTTATTTATAATAACAGTATGCCCTAAATGCAAATCTGGAGCAGTAGGATCAACACCCAGTTTTATTCTTAACTTTCTGCCGGAAGCAAGTTTTTTTTCAAGTTCTCTAGCAGAAATAATTTCATCCGTTCCGCGTTTAATTTTCTCCAACGCTTCGTTCATCTACTTTCCTTTTCAGGTTTTTCAGCGCTTTGCAGTTTTACCGCCGTGCTTTTGAGAATGACAAACAGTGATATTAAACCGATAAACTCCTCAATACTTTTACCGTCTGCACGTCAAATTTCTTTTCATATTTTACAGCTTTATGGATCGGTATCGCAGACACAGCGCCATCAGTTATTCCTACGAGGAGATTTGTTTTTCCCTTATGAAAAAGATCCATTGCGGTATATCCGAACTTCGAAGCAAGTATTCTCGTCCTTGCAGTAGGTCTTCCGCCGCGCTGTATATACCCGAGATTGCTTACCCTTACTTCTAAGCCCGTAAGTTTGCCCACCTTTTTTGCAAAATCGCCCGAAAGACCACAACCTTCGGCAAAAGCTATAATTTCAGATGTTTTTCCTTTGTCTTTTCCTTTCTTGAGTTCCGCAGCAAGTTTTTGCATATCAACTTTCATTTCCGGCACCACTATAAATTCGCAGCCGGCCGCAAGTCCGACATCAACGGTTAAAAACCCATGCTCCCTGCCCATAATTTCAACCACAAAAACTCTGTCGTGACTCTTAGCAGTGTCTCTTATCTTATCTATAGCTTCCACGGCAGTATTTAAAGCTGTGTCATAACCTATAGTCTCATCAGTACCGTATATGTCGTTATCAATAGACGCGGCAATATTTATAACTTTTACTCCATACTTTGACAAGACGTTGCCCGCCGCTAAAGAACCGTCTCCTCCTATAATTATCAAGCCTTCCAAACCAATCTCTTTTATCGCCTTAATAGCTCTGCCCATTCCGGTTTTTGTTTTTGTCTCAGGACACCTTCCAGTATGCAGCATTGTTCCGCCCATGTTTATTATGCCGCTTACCGATCGCAAAGTAAGCGTTACAAATTCGTCGTCAAGAAGCCCTTTAAATCCCCTCTTTATGCCTATCATCTGATATCCAAAAAAAATCCCTTGCCGCACGACGGCTCTGACGGCTGCATTCATTCCCGGCGCATCTCCACCTGAAGTTATAACACCTATTTTTTTTGCCATTGAATTCTCCTGATACAACGCATAATAAATAACCGGTATAAATTTACCTAAATACCTATCCTACACTTCCGCTCCGTTACATTTTTGTATGAACATTATAAAAATCATTTTAATTATTGCTATAACCGGAACAGCAAATATCATACCCAAAAAACCAAAGATCTGCCCGCCCGCCAGCATCGCAAAGACCATTGCAACAGGACCTAAATTTAACTTATATCCCACAACAAGAGGCTGTACTAAATTGTTATCTAAAAATTGTATTAATGCATACATAATAATTATTTTTACCGCTATCGCAAAAGTTTGAAACTGCACAACTCCCACCGCAAGAGCTAAAATTAGCCCCACAAAAGGACCTAGATAAGGAATTATATTCGCAAATCCTGCAATAGTTCCGATAATTAATGCAAAATTAACACCCAACACACTCAAAAATATTACGGACGCAATACCCACAAAAAAAGCCTCTATGAGCTGCCCGCGCACAAATCTTCCCAAAACAGCATCTACTTCATAAACAACGGAGAGAACCGTCTCAATATATTTTGACGGGAGAAAATTTAAAGTCGCATTTACGCTTTTATCTCCGCCAAGCAACATAAAAAAAACAAGCATCGGGATTAAAACTATAATTGAAAAAACCGAAAAAATATTCATAAGATACGCGGGCAACTGCTGCACTGTTGAGACTATAAAACTGTGGATTTTTTCAATGACCACACTTGAAATATTATAGCTTTTGATTACGGGGATAGTCATTTCAATTTTTGCTCTTATAGCGCCAAAATAATTTAAAAAATATTTGTAATAGTCCGAAGAGCTGGACTTAAATTTCTCAATTTCACTGATTAATAGAGGAATAAAAATTATCAAAAAAGCAGCAAGAGCAACAGCAAGAATAAATGCGATTACCGCAACTCCTACCCACCTCCTGTAACCGTAAGACTGTATTTTTACAATTAGCGGAGACATTAAATACGCGATAAATGCAGCTACGATAAAAGGAGCGAGAATCCCTCTTGCAAAATACAAAAACAAGCCAACTGCAAGAAAAATCATCACTATAATAACAAAAACTCTATTTTCTGATGATTCTGTCACCGTTTCCCCTATACATTATTTTTACGTCTGCTAATACTTCAAAAATCCTGCCTTTTTAGAATTACGGCAGCGGCTATTCTCTAAATCTCAGAATACTCAAGTCTTTTTGCAAATATTAACGCGAGGTTTTTCATTATCACCAACCCCGCTTTGCCGTTCGACGAGAACATATCGTCAAACTTTGCACGGTATATAAGATAGAGTTCGCTGTCTTTCAAAGTAACCGCGCTACAATTATGCTTATAGCTCCCGACTAAAGAAATCTCGCCGAAAAAATCTCCGGTTTCAACAAATTTGCCATCACTGCCGGCATTCAATCTGACATGCCCACTTTTAACTATGTAAACAACGTTCGCTTCCTGATGAACTTCATAAATTTTTTCCCCGGCAAGGTAAGTTTTCTTAAAAACAATCAACGCCACTTTCGCCAAATGCTTTTCTGAAAGATTCTTAAATAAAACAATCTTTTTCAAAAAAGCAATATCTTTTTTTAAAATACCATCGGTAAATAAAAACTTTAACAGTTTCTTTATCATTCGTTTTTTCCCTTCGCACTTTTCCCGATGTCCGCCATCTAAGAGGCATAAAAGCGTTGACAGTTGCACCTGTCAACTACACAGAATAAGCGCCATAATAAGTTCTTCCGCCACTTTCTCTATGCCGGCAACTCTAGAAAAAACGCATCTGCTTTTTCAATAAGATTTGCGGAAAATACCTTATAACTATTTTTTTACGAAATTATTTTTTTTCACCGTTTTCACACAAAAACTGCGGCTGGCAAAACAATAAGAAACACCGTAAAATAAACTCAACTTTTACAAACTGTCACTATTGCCATTAATTCTCCACAAAATAACACGTAATACACCAAACAGCGCCAAAATAGGCATTATCAAACTCATTATAATTTTGTTCGTATCGGCGCAACCGCTTTTACGATTAATAGAAATAAGCAGCAACTGACGCAAAAATCGCAGCCATGACAAACGGAAAATACTTTTTTATATAATTAAAAAATCTACTTGTAAAAATAAAAAATACAATTGCAATCCAAATCATAAGCGATATCGCGTACCTCAAATCTGCATTTTTATGTAATAATAAAAAGCGGCAAACGGTTCAAAAATAAACCTTAAAATTGATCTCGACTGTTCCTGTCTGCATAAAATTACTTGCATCTGCGGATTTTTTGCAAGCTGCTCCTGTATATTTTCCGAAACATTACCTTGAAAAACAGTCCAAACATCAGACATACATCCCCATCCATGCCAACCTGTAACACCAAACATCAAGAGATTGTTTTCTTTTGAAAAACCTATCATAGCTCTGCGGTCATTTTCGTTAAAATTTCTATATCAGCAGTTATATATTTCAAAACCGTCAATCCCAAAACCTTTGAGTTCCGCAAAAGTCTGCCTGCGACATTTCCGCCAGTGCGGCATAATAACAAGCATTTTGTTTTCACGCGCTTTTCTTATAATATCCGCAAGCGGCATACTTTTATAATCTCGCCCATCAAATTCTCTAGTCGCTAAGAGTAATCACGGATACTCTTTCTTCGGTCTGTATTTGCATTCCAGGATAAACCGTCTTATAAAATGTGACCCTTGGAAACGTTGCAAAGTCTCGTGTTTGATTATGTTCCATATTAGAGAAAACATCAAACACCTGACTTATGACTTAAATGTGCTTTTAAACTTACTCCAGCAGGAGCAACATTGTCATGTGAGCTTATTGTATGTAAATGAATGCCAACCGCGACACAACCTTTGCAAGAACCATCAGCAAATAGAATACATTGTTTAAAATTTGTTTCGGTTGTTTCCCATTGGCTAAACAATAGATTAACGCGGCGGCTGTAACCCATAAAACCCACGAAATCACGACCGGTTGATAAAGATCTCTGTTTAATATCAATATATAAAACGGCAAAAAATAAAAAAGTTCCGTAAAAAATCTTATTTTAGGTCATGTCAGAGAAAAATTGGGCGACTGCTGTCCCGCTATCAAATCATAAAGCGGCATCGACGAATAAAATATAAAGCTTGAACCCATAATTAGAAACAAACAAATCAACAGTAAGTTTGATGATCTCAACGCTTTCATTTACTGCACCACAATATCCAGTGTAAATATTGACAAACTATGAATTCATACGATCTGCATGACAGCAAACAATTTTAGTCTCTCTATAATGAACGGATAGACATCTCAGTTGTGTCCTACTTTAATTATTATTGTCAACCGCAAGAGCAAATTTGATTGCCCCTGCCTTTTTAGCTTTATCCATAAACTGTATTATGTAATCGTATTGAACTTCTTTGTCGCCCTTTATAACTACAGTTTTACTTGTATGCGAAGATACCATATCGCGAATCACACTTTCAACATTTGAATTATGTATTTGTTTTCCTTCAACATAAACATATCCATTTTTTGAAATCAAAACTTCTATATTTGAGGCATCCTCGCTATCGGATATTTGCGTTTTGGGAAGATTAACTTTTATGCTCGGCTGCATAAGCATAGGCGTGGTTATCATAAAAATAATAAGAAGCACAAGAACAACGTCGGTAAACGGCGTTATATTGATTTCCGACATAACAGCATTTCTCTTTCTGTTTAAAGCCATTTTTCTGTTTTTCCTTTCAGAGTGTCTTCAACTGCGGAAGAACAGTATTCCATATCTACAACAAATTTATCTATGAGTTTTGTAAAAAAGTTATAGGCGATAACCGCGGGAATTGCAACAAAAAGACCCGCTGCCGTCGCAATAAGTGCTTCTGAAACGCCGCCTATAACAACCGATATGCCACCTGAACCCATTTTTGAAATATCATGAAACGCTCTTATAATGCCTAAAACCGTTCCGAACAAGCCTATATAAACCGCAACGCTCCCCAGCGTCCCTAAAATAGTGGTAAACTGTTCAAGCTTTACGGTCTGAATCATTATCTCCCTTTCCATAGATTCGCCGATATTTCCTTCGTTTTCTTTAAAAGCAATTATGCCCGCTTTTGCAACCGGCGCCAGAGGAGAATCAACCGTATCGCAGAAATCAAGAACATCTTCAAATCTGTCCCTTTTAATTTTTTCCACCAGTCTATGCATAAATTGAGATCTTGTCACTTTTGACTTCGTCCAGAACTCAACCGACTTAAAACAAATGACTGTTATTGAAAGGATTGACGCGCCTAAAAGCACGAAAAGAGTCCAACCGCCCATATTAAGTATATCTATAAAATTTTTCCCCTCAAACATTTCTATCCTCTTGTATAAGAAATCTCTATCTAGTTAAAGTAGGAGACCATGACGGAGTATAAGATGTACCCGGAAGTTCCACAAGTTTTCTTATGCCCGATCCGTCGATAGCCATTATATAAATTTCGCCTTTACCCGATATATTTGAATAAAATGTGACAAATCTTCCGTCCGGCGACCATGTCGGATTTTCGTTGTTTCTATGATTATTTGTAAGTTTTGTTATTTTTGCGGTAGGCAAATCATAGACATACAAATCATAATTTCCTTTCGATTGCCTCATTGTAAAAACAATTTTATCGCCACGCGGAGACCACGAAGGAGAATCGCAGGAACCGCTTGTCGTAAGTCTTCTTATATTTCCACCGTCAACGCTCATTATATAGAGCTGTGGATAGCCGGGTCTGTCTGAAATAAACACTACTTCCTGTCCGTTAGGAGCGAAAGACGGACTCGTATCAATATATGAACCTTCGGTCATCCTCCGCAGTATTTCGCCGGACATATTTATAAGATACAAATTCGGATACCTGCCTCGCGATAAAGTCAGGAGTATTTTTTTACCGTCCGGAGAAAATGAACCGCTGGCATTTAATCCCTGATACTTCGAGATAATGCTGCGCCTGTTTTTGACAAGATCCAACACAAATAAATCAGGATTATTGTAGAGATAACTTGTATAAATTATCTGCTTTCCATCCGGTGACCATTTAGGAAGAATATTTATTTTATTGTCTTTAGTGAGCTTGCGCAGATTATATCCATCGTAATCAATAATATACAACTCTTTAAATCTTGTGCCCTCATTTACAAAAACTATTTTTGAACGCGCTATGCCGGTTTCGCCCGTAAATTTTCGCACAATTTCGTCGCTTATTTCATGAGACATATATCTGTAATTTAAAATTTCATTTTTGTACTTGCGCTTCCATATTGTTTCTCCGCTGGCAACGTCAAGCAAATTCGACTCAAGGACGAGTTTATCCCCGTCAATAGACACGGAAGCCGTAAGAAGAACCGACGCTCCTTTCTTTTCCCACGAAAACAGTCTCTCTTTTAAAGTGTTCTCCGTATTCTTAGGTATATCTTGCACTATATTGAAATATCTGGAAAAAATGAGATCGTTTTCTATTATTTCTTTTAAGAGTTTTGCATATTTTACGGTGTCGTCTTTTCCATCCGCGGCGACAAAATATTCTATGGCAATATCAGATCTTTTCCCCGTCGCGGAAAGAGAAAGATAAACATCAACTTGAGCATAGACCGCCACAGCGGAAAACAAAACAGCGAGAACAAAGAAAAAAATTTTTTTCATTATTATTTTAATATTTTAATTTCTGTATTTAAATTCAAAAAAAACACCCAGAGAATCGTCCTTATAACCATCGGGCAAATCAGGAAAAGGCGACGCGCGACGTATCGTGTCTAAAACATACTTATCATATTCGCTGTTCCCAGAAGATTCTCTAACAGAAATATCAAACGCCGTGCCATCTCTTCGTATTTTAAAATATACAAGCACTCTGAACTTTTCGTAACTTTTAGACCGTCTCAAACAACTTGTTATTTTCCTTACTATTTGCCCTTTGTAATAAGAATATTTAAAATCCCGAACATCAAAAGAAAGTCCTTCATATTGCGAGCCTGTCCCGGCAGGCAGTCCGTCAGAATCCGGTGCTTGAAAAGTTTCAACATTGCTGTTATTTCCTGAGGACAGCGCCTTTTCAACTTTTTTTTCTTCAACAGGCTTCGCGGACTGCTCGTCTGATTTTTTTGCGTCAGTTTTGATTTGAGGTTCCAATTTTCCTTCGAATTCTCGACTATCTATGTTCTCTTCTGACAACTTTTTTTTCCTTACGACAACATCTTCTTTTGCGTCGCTGTTTCTTATCCGCTCCCGCACGGGGAGAGCGGCTTCTCCCTCTTTTCTTTCAAAAACCCTAGCCGGCGATTGCTCTGCTTTCCGCTGAGACGGGGAATAAAAAGAAACTTCTACGGGGGCGGACAGAAAAACAGGCTTTTCCTTACCGTGAAACAAAAAATACACCGTCATGTGCAAAAATATTGAAATTATTAAATAAGGTAATAGATCATCTCTTTTGAGCATTATTTATTATTACGTATTTTGATCTTCTCTTTTGCCGTTAAAGATTCCGGACTTTGCGGAAAATCTTTCAGTATTGACGAAAAGACGTCTGCCGCTTCATCATTTTTACCAAGCATCTCACAGCACAAAGCCGATTTAAGCCTCGCAGACGGCACCAAATTCGATTTACTATAATGCTGTTCTACTTTTCTGTATTCTTCAAAAGCTTTTTCCCACATACTCGTCGAATAAAAACATTCGCCCATATAAAACTGAGACTGCGGCGCAAGTTCGGCATGAGGATATTTATCTACAAACGACTGAAACCCCGAATACGCAAGGTCAAATTTCCCCATTGAGTAATCGCTATAAGCGTTCTGATAAAGAGACGAAGGCATAACGCTGTGGCTATTTTTTAACTTTTCGCTTGAAACAATTTTAAAATCATGTATCGTCTGTTTCAATATAGAATTTTTACTTTGTAAATCCTGTATCGAAGCGTTAAGAGCGTCAAGCATTACACAAGTCGAATCAACTTTTGCATATAAATCGGCATGATCTTGCCAAAGCTCCCTGTATTGTATCTGCAATTGCGACATTTCGCCCCTTAAGTCCGTAATTACATTCGAATTCAATGGAACACATCCGACGGTAAGCGCCGCAAATACAAAATATATCAACAAAAATCCGTATCGTTTCATTTGTTCTTATCTCGTCAGCGGTCTTGTTTCCGCTCTTCTGTTTTTTGCCCAAGCCGATTCGTTATCCACTAAATCAACAGGCTTTTCCCGTCCGTATGAAGTTGTCGCAATTCTGTTAGCCGCAACTCCAAGCTGCGTATAATACTCCTTAACTTTTAAAGCTCTGCGCTGTCCTAATGACAAGTTGTATTCGGTAGTACCTCTTCCGTCAGTATGACCTTCAAGAACAACTTTTATGTCAGAATTGCTCGTCAAATAAGCCGCATTTTCTTTTAAAGTTTCCATAGAATCTTTTGTCAAATCGCTTTTGTCAAAATCAAAATACACGGTTTTAAGATTTATATCTTTATTAGAATCGACTCTTACTGACGGCTCGTCGGTAAAAGCAACCGTTTCTAATTCTAAGCTGTCTGTATCGTCGCGCTTTATATCCTGTTTTTTACAGCCTGCTGTAAAAATAAATATAGCAGCTAGAGCTGGCAATAAAAACTTTTTCATTTAAAAGCTCTCCTGTTTTTATGTTCAGCTTATCAATTGCCGATTATTCTACATATTATTATGCTTTTTTGTCAATAAAAATACGCTTACAGACTAAAGCATGAAAGACAACGGAATAACCAAGCGGTATTTGTGTTTACTTAAGCTTCCGTTATGTAGAGGGGAACTTCAACGGTCTTTTTTTTCCCAGTCGGAATAAATTATTCTTCTTTTGGTATTTAAGCTCTGTATTTAACGCGTCCGCCGCAATGGAGTTTCTGAAAAAGCCGCATCGGCGCATCTAAATAAGCTTTATCAATTCATTAAAGTCTGATAACGTAACTACTTTTTTATTAAACATGTCGCGTATTTTTGCGGCATTCGGCAGATCTTTAATATAATAGTGGACAACTTTTCTCATAACGATAAATCCTTTTTTCTCACCGTAATGTTCCGCAGAATACTGAGCGTGTTTCTTTAACCATTCCATCTTTTCTTCTTTTAACGGCAGAGACAGCTTTTTGCCCTCGTTAAAAAACTCTTTAAGCCTTTTAAATATTGAATAATTACCTAAAGCGCCGCGCCCTATCATAATTCCCGCGCAATTAGGCAGCTGCAAAAAATCCGCCGCCGTTTTTTCATCGACAATACCGCCGTTTGCAACAACGGGAATATTCGCGTTGTAACAGGCAGCGGCAAACGATTTTAAATCTGGGGACCCTGAGTGTCCCTGCGAAGCAGACCTTGCGTGTATCGCAACCATCTTTATTCCGCAGTTTTGCGCTATTTTAACAATTTCTGGTGCCATATTCTGGCTTGGCAGAAGACCCGTGCGAATTTTAATTGTAACGGGTATGTCAACGCTTCTCACAACAGATTCTAAAATTTCAGAAACAAGTTTTTCATTGGTGAGAAGTTCCGCGCCTGCACCGGCTTTCGCTATTTTCTTCGCAGGACATCCAAGATTAATATCTATAATATCGGCGCCTTCGTCTCTTACAACTTTTGACGCTTCCGACACACTGTAAGCATCGCCGCCAAAAATCTGCGCTGCAACAGGTCTTTCGTTATCTGCTATTTTAAGAAGTTTTTTTGTTTTTTCATCGCCGCGGGCAAGCGCTTTCGCCGACATCATTTCCGTATAGACAAGGCCGGCTCCGCCGCTTTTTGCAAGGCAACGCAAAGGCAAGTCTGTTATTCCCGCCATAGGAGCAAGAATGATATTATTGTCAAGCTCGATATCTCCTATATTTATTTTTTTTATTTTCATCTCATTAAACATACTGTTTTCTAAGCGACTATTACTTACAACGACTTATAAATTTTAAGCGGAACAAGCAGAAAATAAGCCGTCTCTTTAAAATTTGCATCTTAAAGCTTAGAATCACCAGTTTTCAAATGAAAGAGAAGGGTTAGGCTTGAGTTGAATATCGCTATATTTTAAACCGCATTTTTTTTGTTTGAAATACGCGGCACAGCCGATCATCGCGGCATTATCGGTAGAATAAATAAGCGACGGAATAAAAACTTTTATCTTATTTTTTCGACCGGCTTCCAAAAAGAGTTTTCTTATGAGGGAGTTTGCGCTCACTCCGCCGCCCAAGACAATCTGTTTTAAGCCGAACCTTTCGGCAGCTTCAAAAGATTTAAAGCAAAGCGTTTCTGCAACAGCCTGCCTAAAAGAAGCGCAGATGTCGCTTAAATGCCTTTTGTTTTTAACGGGATTTGCTTTGAGATAGTTCAAAAGAGCCGTTTTAATTCCCGAAAAAGAAAAATCCCAGCTTCCTTTTAAGTAAGGTCTTGTAAATCTGATTGTTTGAGAATTTCCGTCTTCCGCCATTTTATCTATGGCAGGTCCGCCCGGATAAGACAGTCCGAGCATTTTAGCAGCTTTGTCAAACGCTTCACCGGCGGCATCGTCTCTCGTTCTCCCCAATACCCTGTACTTGCCAAAATTCTTCACTGTGACAAGTTCTGTATGTCCGCCTGATATTATTACGCCTAAAAACGGCGGTTTTACAGACTTATTTTCAATAAGCGAAGAGTAGAGATGTCCCTCTAAATGATTTACCGGTATTAAAGGTTTTTTATAAACGCAAGCAAGCGATTTTGCGGCAACCGCTCCGACGAGCAAAGCGCCTGCAAGACCGGGTCCCGCGGTAAAAGCCACAGCGTCTATTTTTTGAGAAAAATCAACAAAATCTATACCCGCATCGTTTAAAGCCCGGCATATTACGGGATTAATATTTTCTATATGCGCACGGCTTGCAAGCTCAGGAACAACACCGAAAAATTCAGCATGTATTTTTACCTGAGAAGAAATTACAATTGACATTACTTCCGACCCATTCGCAACAACCGACGCGGAAGTTTCGTCGCATGAAGTTTCTATCGCAAGCATATTCATATTCTGCAGTTAACCCCTTGAAGGTTCCTTTGAATTAACAAAAGTTATGTTGGAATAATTCTTACCCGGCAAATAAAACTTATATGTTACCGAGCCGTCGTCATTATCCGTCCTGCTCAAACCCATTTTCATAGAGCTAGCAATACTTCTAAAAATCTTCTCAAAAGACTTAACGGTTTCGCCGGACTTAAGTTTTATTACCTTATAAAACTCATTCCACACAGCTGTTTTTATATCTCTTTCTTTTATATGCTGACTTATGATATCGTTTTTAATAACGCCGTTTGCAATCAAAACTTTCATTATCCTTCTATCAAGCATTGTTGCCGTACATACCTTATGCTTATGTGCGGGCTGCGCAGAAAACCACATTCCTACGCCGCAGAAAAACAGCGCTATTATATACATTTTAATCCATATACTTTCTTTTTTCACCTTATGCGCCACAGTGTCCCTCTAATGAAATGTCATTTTTTATTTTTATCTGTTCTGCTCCTTTCAACAATTTGTACATTATTTAGAGCCGTTGAAGATTTTATCATTTCGGCAACTTTACCTTCTTTTATAATCTTCAAAGCTTGATTAAAAACATTGTCTTCAACTTTATCTTTCCGCGCGGTAGTCAGTTTACGATTTTTATCCTCTGTAAAAATTATCTCTTTCCACTGCTCATAAAGTCTGGCTTTTTCTTCAGCAGTGACATTAACCTCTATATCAGGAGTTATGCCTCCTTTGGCATTCTCGCAATTGGAACAGTCTATTCCACGCCCCGAGGGAAGATAATATCTCGCAACTGTAAGACGCAAGCCCGCGCCGCCCGACAAAGGGATAACTTTCTGAACACTTCCCTTTCCAAACGTATTGTTTCCTATTATTAAAGCCCTTCTAAAATCCTGCATTGCCCCTGATATCATTTCGGAAACAGAAGCCGAACATTCGTTTACAAGTATAACAAGCGGAATATCAGAAAACTCTCCGTCGCCGGCTGTAAAACACTCTTCTTTAATTTCTCCATCTCTGCCTTTTATGGTGAAAACAAGCATTTTATCTTTTATAAACATGTTGATTGTGTTTAAAGCAGAATCTAAAACGCCGCCGGAATTATTTCTCAAATCCAAAATTAAAGCCCGCATCCCCCGCTTTTTGTAATTAACAAGCGTTTTTTTGATATCGCCGACGCTTTGAGCGTTAAAGCTGGTAATTCTTATATACGCTATACCGCCGTCAAGCAGAGTTGCTATCACAGTCTCGATTTTTATCTTTTCCTTTATAAGATTAAATTCAATTTCACCCGAAACATTGCTTCTTAAAATTGTGATTTTAATTTTTTCCCCTGCTTTGCCCCGAAGTAAGGTTAAAAGTTTGTCTTCGTCAACGTCTATTACAGATTTATCGTTAATTTTTATTATTCTGTCTTTAGGTAGAATACCGGCTTTATATGCACAAGTTCCGGGTATGGGCGACGTGACAATTGTAGAATTGTCTCTAAACGCAACGACAACTCCCACACCAGTGTAAACGCCTTTATTTTCATCTTCCTGTTCCTTATAAACTTCTTTTCCTATATACTGCGAAAACGGATCCAATTTAGCGACGACGCCTTCAATAGCGCCGGTAGCTAAATCTTTAGGATCTGTCGTGTAAATATACTCTATATCTATTAATTCCATAATTTCTATCATCAATTTAAGTTTATCATACGTTTCATCATTTCCAGCAAAAATGTTCGCGCTGCAAAGAAATAAAAACGCAGTGATTAAAGCAGTTTTTTTTCTCAATTTCATTATCATTATCTCCGCTGGCATCAGAGTCTGCCGCCAAAAAGACAATTTTTTACCATATTCGAAATGGTGGTTTATATACTATTAAGTTAGGACTTTCAGTATTACAATCCTGAAAAAAGATGGGGAGCAATGGCGACGGTCATCATTTAGCTTGAAGCCACAGCAGCGGATCGTCCGGAACATTATCATGCCTTATTTCAAAATACAAAACACTATTGGCGCCGTTGTCAAGTTCTGCAATGACTGAGCTTTTTGAAACTTTTTGTTCTTCTTTAACAAATATTTTGCCTAAAAGACCGTAAACGCTAAAATTTGAATTTCCATGGTCTATTATAACAACTTTTCCATAAGAACGAAACTGTCCGGCAAAAACTACGATTCCAGATTCAACGCTTTTTACCTTGCTGAAATCAGCGGCAGCTATTTTTATCCCATTGTTTATGACATAAGTATCAAGCTCAGGATGCTTATTTTTGCCAAAATTGGCAATAATTTTCCCGTTTACAGGCCATAAAAGCGAGTTTTTTCTTTGAGGAGACACTGCTACCGTCTGCTTTTTTCTATTTCCCGCATTTATTTTATTTATCAAATCCTGCAGCGCTTCTGCGCTCTTATTTAAAGCTTTTATCTCCTTTTCTGCGACAAGTCTTTTGCCAGACGTAGTCTTTAAAAGTTCATTTTTCTCTTTGAGCATATTTTTGTGCTGCAATGTAAGTTCACTCTCTTCCCGCTGTAAAATTAAAAGATTTTTTTTTGATTTTTCCCATCTTCTTGCGTTCGCCGCAGAAACTGCCGCCGTTTTCTTCTCTTTTTCAAAATTCTCTTTCTTACATTCCAAAGATTTGCGCCTTATTTTATACTCCGACGGATTCTGTTCATAAGAAAACATAAAAGTCATTTTATTAAAAAGTTTTACTTCGTTAAGCACCACCTGACTCCAGACGGCGCTTTTCGAAGAAGCGACTTTATACATTTTTGAAAAATTTTCAAGATTATGTTGAGCGATTTTTATATCCGCCGAGAATTTCGCAAGCTTTTTTTCAGCTTTTTTTATATTATCATTAAGAAACCTTAACTCTCTTTTAAAAACTCTTTCTTGAAGCATAAGTTTATTTTTTTCCTGCTCTTTTTCTTTTATGGATTTTTTAACTTCAGCAAGTTTTTTTGATTGCGATTTAACGTCTTCGACCTGTCCAGACACCGGTACAAAAGAACAAAACAGTAAAAAAATCAAAATAAATGCTTTTTTCATATCAACTCAATATGACTCCAAGAACGGCAATAAAAGACATTATTGACAACGCCGCCGTCTTATCAATTAATAAAGGATACTGCGTATAAACGCAAACAATCCATAAAACAAGGAAACCAAACGACGAAGACAACAGATAAGAAAAAACATTTGCGGCAAGTTTCTTTGCATTCAGCTCCTGCTCCATAAAGAGAAATGCGCATTTAAAAACAAACAAAGTAAAAATAACAGCTGCAAAAATAAGAAATATTTTACGGTAAAACGACAATAAATCTTCGATTTTTAAATAATGCTCAAAAACCGATATGTCAAACACTATCTCATCAACGCCAGAAATACTTTCTAAAGCAGCTCTCATCTTTGAAAGAAAATTTTTATCCGGCACGGATTTCGGAGCAACCACCGCATACGACTGAATTGACTTAGCGATATCCGACACAGAAATATCTTTTAAGAACGGATTTTTTTCGACAGCTTTCGCGTATGCCTGAGACGAGTTTACATATTCTTTTACCGATACCAAACCCGTCGCTTCAATTTCATCTTTTACAACTGCATCGTCCTTAGAGTTCTTGTCAAAAAAGATGACTACATTAAGATTTCTCAACAATGACCCGGCATAATCTTTAATCCGGCAATAATGGCTTGAAACCAAAATGCAAAATGCACACAAAAATGCCAGAGCAGCAAGTTTCAATATCTTAGACGCTGTCTTTACTGTAAATCTACCGACTTTCATATTCGCTCCGTAAAAAATATTTTCATTAAGCAAAAGAAATCTTTTACGGCGTCACTTCACAGGTATCCCGTGTTTCGGGTTTTGCCATGCCGACGCCAGTTTTATATAATATAAAATTTTAATAGAAACTTAACCTTGACTTTAATCTACCCCGACGATTTACAACAATATCCTTATTTCACATGTGCGCGTTTTAATATTAGATTTAAGAGGTTCCTTTTTCTCGACTTTTCCTCTATCCTTTTATGCTGAACGTATTTCGCCGGCGCTATTCTATCCTATTAGGAGGTAGAGAAAGATAAGCTATTTAATTTTGCTGTTAGAGGGCATTACTCACATCGCATACCACATACATCCGCATTAACATTCAGCCGCTCTCTCATCGTAAAAAATTACTTACAAAGACTTACCGTGCAAATTTATAGGCGACACAACCAAAAAATCAGACGTAATTTTAAAGCCAGCTCGTTAAGCAAACCGCCAGCCAGCGACGCATTTAGTTTTAAAACTAAACGATGCATATATAACAGCCGCCAAATCATACAAATAAGCAATGCACACGCAAAATAAAACCGCTATAGAACCAAAATAATGCAAAATATCGCGATTTTAGGGTTTTGAATCACGCGGCGGCTGCGCATCACGAACATAAATGAACGAAGTATATGTGTAAGCGCAGAAATCTTGTATGACGACCGCCTCTGCTTTCTACAGGATAACTCCTTCATTCTTTATGGTCTGTTGCCGTTAAAAGAAAAGCAGCTGCAAAAGACTTCTACTTCTAAGAAAAAGACTTAGCGGCTTTAACGTCGTTGTCTTTAAGTCTATTTGTCTTGAAAGAAAGACGCGGCTTCCCAAAAGAAAAGACAACCAGACTTAACGGATTTGCCTTTGCCGCGCCTCTTCCGTTAAGCAGGAGCTGCCTGTCCAAACAGGCAACTGCCCATTTAAATCCATAAAAAGATATAAGAGGCTTTTTTTTCGAGGGAGTTGCTTGCGTTTTACCAATAGTTGAGAACAATTCTGGCTGTTGATTGTTATCTTTCTTTGTTGATTGTTCTGATACTTGTTGAAGCATTATCCGCCGTTGTTAATTGCTCTGGTATTTTGACAATTTTCCATATAATTTTTATGTTTATGCAGAGATTTCGGAAGACCTTCAATTCTCTTACATTTTCGCCTGATATTGGTTTCTTCCCTTTTTTGCCATATTCCCGCCACACAAGCCTGCGTTTTGAAGGTTGTTTAACGCTTTTTCAAACGGCTCGATGATTTTCCTATATGTACTTTTAGTTTTTGGCTTCATCACTCCATCATAACTCGGCAAATCCGCAGCTTCCAGCAGGCTTTTCATGTTAATGAGAAACTCGTTTGGATTTTGATTTGGATTTTTATCTTTTGCGTTTCGCTTTATGTTTTGAAGAATTGTGTCTTGGTGGATTTGAGTTTTATATATAAGTCGAGCTTCAAGAGTGGATTTTGTAGCGAAAAAGTATTCAGATAACGGTATGCGGGTATTTTAGTAGGTGTTCAATTAAAACCTCGTCAAAAATCAACTCAATCTGCCCATTGCTAAATATTGTTCTACTTTTTTCCTCAACCGATTCATAAGAAATTTTAGGCAAGTTATTATATCTGTTTTAGGTATATAGATAAATTTTCATATTTTGACTCTCCGTCTGTAGAGACGCGAAAATGCTCGACAACATAAAAAACTTCCGTTAAAACAACTTCGTTAGTTAAAACGCTACACCAACAATTATTTTGAAAAAAACCAATAATATTAATCAAAGACTGAAGCACGATCTAGCAAGAATATAAAATGCTCAATCCTTTAGAAAAAGAAGAAATAAAGCGTTGAAGAAGCTGTACAATATGTTTATTAACAGATAATTGATAAAAAGGAACTTCATCAAAATTTTTAGCGAGCAAAGCCCAAACCGCATAATTATCAACGTCTTTAAATCTTAAATTAATATAATCAAGTCCTCTTTGAGTTCTGCAAGAAATAAATGTCTGTCGTGAACTCTCACCGTATTTTTTTATTTTTGAGCCAAATTGTCAAAAGCTTTGAGTATCCCAAACCATTAGCCGCTCAAGCGCCCAACTTTATCATAGCCGAAACGGTTTTTCCAAATTCTTTATGAGCTTAAGCTGTCACTGGATATTACCCATACCATACTAAGCAGGAACCTCGCCGTCGGAATTTTCGCCGCCAAAAGGCAGCTCCGGTTCAGGAACATTGGCGGTTTGCTGCGCATTCTTCGGCATATCTTCAATTAGAGGAAGTTCGCTTAAATGAGCAAGTCCGAAATGTTTCAGAAAATCCTGCGTCGTGCCGTAAAGCAAAGGTTTTCCCAACGCTTCTTTTTTGCCTACTATTTTTATCAACCTTCTTTCAAGGAGAGTGTCAATAACGCCTGAAGATTCAACGCCTCTGATTTCGTCAATTTCAGCCCGTGTTATAGGCTGTTTATACGCAATCACTGCAAGCGTTTCAAGAGCCGACGGAGACAATTTCAAGACTGACTTTTCTTTGAGAAGCTTTCTTATCCAAGGAGAATATTCAGGTTTTGTAGCAAAAGTCCAGCCGCCTGCGACGAATTTAATTTCATAGGGTTTATTTAAACCTGCATATTTTTCTTTGAGATCGTTTAAAATGTTTTCAACATTATCCGTATCGGGATAATCAGCTTTTATAAGCTCTTTCAGTTCTTTTAAACTCAAAGGTCTTTCGGAAGCAAAAAGTAACGCCTCCAAGATCTGGCTGACTTCAGATATTTCCATCGTCTTCCTCTTGCGATATATCGATTCCAGATATCCAGAGATTAAATCTAAACCGAGAACGGCAGATTCCTATGAAAGTTGTTCCCGCCTGTCTTTATTTTCCGCAAATTTAAAAATATATTTATTATCTTCTTCCGCCTCAGTTCCAATTTCATTATTATAGATTCTATAAATTCTTATTTCTGAAAATAATTCAGACTGCTTAGCGGCGATTTGTTTATTTCTTATAAGTTCCAAAACAGCTATAAAACACACTACCAGCGCCATTTTGGTCTTCTGCATTTCCAACATTCCTGTAAAAGAAATATATTGTTTCCCTTCTAGAATATCAAGAATTTCCCTGATTTTTGTTTCAATGGGAATTTCCTGATACATAATTTCCTTTATATTTTCCGGAAGCGCCGCTAAAGCTTTGCGGAAACTGCTTACCAAATCAAAAATTGTGACGTTTAAAACAAAATCTCGCTTATCTATAGCCGGCGCCGGCCTATAGTAAATCTGCGAATTTTCCATAATTCTATACGACAGCAGTTTCCCGACTTCTTTATATTTCTGATATTCAACAAGTTTCTCTTTAAGTCGATTTAAAGAATCGTCCTCTTCGCTCTCTTTTTCATCGCTTGACGGAATAAGGCTTCTCGCTTTTATTTGCATAAGAGTCGACGCCATGAGAAGAAATTCACCCGCTAAGCCAATGTTGAGTTTTTGCATTAAATCAAGATACGCAAGATATTCGGCTGTTATCTCGGCTATTTTTATATTTTTAATTTCCAAATCATTCTTTTTTATAAGATGTAAAAGAATATCTAAAGGACCTTCGAATGCGTCAAGGTGTATATCATAAGCCATGATAATCTACTATCCTAGTAGAGAGAAAGCTTTGCTTTCCGAGAGCATCTCTTCTTTAAATTCTCTCCAGATCATTTAAAATCCCGCTCATTTTCAAAAATACAAACAACTGATAACGGTTATAAAAATTTTAACGCTCTGCGGACTTCTCTCATTGTTTCCTGTGCAATTTCTACAGCTTTTTGGCTGCCCGTATCAATTACATTTTCTAAATACGCTTTATCAGCAATTAAATCTTTTCTTTTTTCAGTCAAAGGTTTCATAAATTCGGAAAGCATTTCCATCAGCTGTTTTTTGCAAGCCACGCAGCCTATTGCGCCCACTTCGCATTCTTTTTCCCTTTTTTTGCATTCTTTGTTAAATATCTCATGAAATGCAAAAACCACGCAGCCACGCGGATGTCCGGAATCGTCCTTTTTTATCTTTAGAGGATCCGTAAACATATTTTTAACTTTATCTTTTAAAATATCGTCGCTTTCACCGAGCAAAATCGAGTTGCCGTAAGATTTTGACATTTTTCTTCCGTCTAATCCCGGAACTCTTGCGGCTTTCGTAAGTTTTTCCCGCGGTTCGACAAGAATATTTCCGTAAAAGTTGTTAAATCTTCTCGCTATTTCGCGGGTAAGCTCCAAATGAGAAAGCTGATCTTTTCCGACAGGAACAATATCGGCCTTGTACAACAAGATATCCGCAGACATTAAAATCGGATACCCTAAAAAACCATAATTGTTGAGATCTTTATTCTTTATCTCATTTCTTTGTTCTTTATACGTAGGACATCTCTGAAGCCAGCTTAAAGGAGTTATCATGGAAAGCACTAAAAACAGCTCGCTGTGCTGAAGTACTCTTGATTGTTTAAAAAGTACGCTTTTTTCAGGATCTATACCTACAGTGATCCAATCGGCAACCATTTCCAAAGTATTTTCATCGAGTTTAGAGGTATCGGCATAATCCGTAGTTAAAGCATGCCAGTCCGCCGACATATAATAACATTCGCATTCATTTTGAAACTCAACCCAATTCCGTAAAGCGCCGAAATAGTGACCCAAATGAAGCCTGCCCGTCGGACGTATACCCGACAATACTCTGCCCATATAATTTTCTCTGTTTATCCTAAAAATCTTTTAGCAGTCATCTGAAAATATCAAAAAGTAGCTCCGCTAAAAGCCATTACAAAAAGATTTATGACGGGATATATAAATCCCCATATTATTTCCGATGACAATATTACAAACAGCATTATTAAACAAATGTATGGATCTAGGCTTAAGTATTTTACCGCAATCTTTTCAGGCAAAAAATACATCACAATTTTTGAACCGTCAAACGGCGGAATCGGTATAAGATTTATAATCACAAGGACAATATTTACAATAAGCATTGCGTATAAAAAAGATTTTATTGACCAGCCGAATCCGATCTCAAAATTCGGAAACGCTTTTATAAGGCGTATTCCGAGTCCAGACAGAAAAGCAAGCAGCATATTAGAGGCAGGTCCCGCAAGAGAAACGAGCGGAATATCGACTCTAGGATTTTTTAAATTTTTGTAGTTTAAAGGAACAGGTCTCGCCCATCCGAAAAGAATAGGCGCTTTCAGAAGCAACAACATTATCGGAAGTAAAATACTGCCGAACAGCTCTATATGCGATATAGGGTTTAAAGTAATGCGTCCTGCTATTTTAGCTGTATCATCGCCTCTTAAATGAGCTGCATATCCGTGCGCTACTTCATGAATTATTACCGAAAAAATTAAAATAACAATATATTCAAATACCGCCATCGCTACCTTTCTATATTTATATTATTTATTGAAATATCATACAAAAACCGATGAGTAATTTTACGTTTTTTGAACTCCTTTGTCAAACCTAAATATTGGTCATAGCATCAATTGTCTTTAACATTTTTTGATGCAAAATGTGTTCATTAGTATCTTCATTCAATTGGTCTATCTTGCCCTATTTGTACCAGTTTGCAAATCCAAACTTGCATTCATTTTCATATCCACACCCAGTAATACCAGACAGTCACCCCAATACAAATACTTCCCGTTATCTCTGTCTCTATCCATAAAGCGCGATGGTTTTACATATCGTTGGAAGAGTTAATCACGTCATTTTTGTACTCCGCAAAGCAAGCGTTCGTTTCCTCAAACATCTGAACCTTATCTTCAAGTAACTCGTTCTCTTGGGCAAAATTTTTATGCTTCACCTCTTGAACTCTGCTTGAAAAGCATCTATCCTCTGCCTTTGCATTTCTACATTGTCGCGTAGGAGAAGCAACGCTATTCCTAAGAGTTTTAATATCGCGCGCTGCTTTTTCTTTCATCAAATTGAATATACTTTGTAAGACGAGAGACGTTCGCATTTTGAGCGACATGAAGAGTATATTGCACTGTTTTCCCAAAACGCCTTCTTTATAAGACATTTTCACTTTCCATCTCTTCTCGACTACACCGAATAACTTCCATTATCTCCTCTGCATTTCTCATTTTCCATTTATCCTTTTCGCCTGCTTAAACAAACAGGCTGTTTAATAAAACAGTTATTTGATAAAAGCACGCCGTTACCAACAAACAGGCTGCGCCGGCTCGACAGCAGTCCGTTGGTAGGAAAGGACGAGAGAGGACGATAGTAGTTAATAGGCTCGTCGGTATATAGCAAGTAATTCCTGCGCTTAACGCCGCCAATAGGGCAATTACCGCTTCGCCAAGCAGCGTTATGTTTTTCCATCTCCCGCTACGAACAGCCTGTCGCTGTGCTGGCATAGGGATAGGTTTACAAATTATTATGTTTTTTTCCACAACCTCTTTTATTATAAATTCTTTTCTTTTTGTTCTCTGGTGATACAGATTACAACAAATAATTCTCTTTTTTTGCCAAATCGCACATTACGCACATCTATTTATCAAAAACCTCTATACTATTACCTCTGTCATAAGCCCAACGTCATTTACATAAACGTTAAATGTCAAGCCAGCTTCAAATTAAGACAAGGCGTCTTGGTATATTTTCCGCGTATCTCAGCATATCTTCTTAATCCTAAAACTCACAAAATATAGTGCTTAGCAGGGAAAAACAAATATTCAATGTATGTTTTTATTTTTTCAACAAGCCGTAGTTAATTATTGAATTCGCTGAAGATAATCTTTCGGAAATATGTTATCTCGTCCTAAAATTCCCGATTCATCAAGACTTTTTTTGAATTTCGCCATTTCTTTAAAGCCTTCTTCGCCAAGCATCTTTTCCAGCAAAATATGTTTAAGTTTTCCTATTCCGTGTTCCGCAGAAACCGTTCCGCCAAGCTCAACGGCTTTTTGGGCAATATCCACGCACATTTGTTTACATTGCTTGTATTCTTCGTCATTTGAAGCTATAATATTTGCATGTAGATGATTCTCGCCTATGTGTCCGAAAGTTAAATTAAAAATACCAGCTTTCTCAAATTCTTTGTCGCAAAAGTCAACAATTTCGCGCAATGTTCCCTCCGGAACGGCAAAATCCGTACCGACTTTCGGGATATTAGTCTTCCTTATCATTTCATTTACGCGCTCCGGAATTCTGTGCCTGAAAACTCTGAATTCCTCCTGCTGCACCAAATTTGAAGCAAACCAGACTTTTTCTAAATCAACGCCGCCTGCGCTGATAACTTCAACCCATTTTTCCATTAAAATATCAAAATTGTCTCCGTATATATCCTGCTCAAACATAATGCCCGCCTCAACATTTTCAGGTATGGCGGGATAATCACTCTTTATCATAAGCAACGCATTCTTATTAAAATACTCCAAAGACATAGCGCTGATTGAATCTTTTAAATTTTCTTTTTCTGTTTTCTTAGAAATAGTTTTTATCTTGTCTACAAATTCGTACGCGCTGCCGCGGGTTTCAAAAAATATTATTCCGCCAAAAACTTCTTTAAAATGAGGAATGAGTTTAAGCACAGCTTCAACAATAACGCAGAGAGTGCCATCGGAACCTATAAAAATGTCAGCTAAATCGGTGGCGGGATAATTGTAATATCCCGCGACGTTTTTTACGGCAGGTAAACGGTACTTTGGAAGTACGATGTGTTTTTTACCTTTACTCGTGTCAAAAGTTATCCCGCCGTTTTTATCCGCGAAATATTCTCCCCTTTTAACATAACTTTGAGAGCCGTCTGAAAAAACGACTTTTAAAGCCTCGACATAATCTCTTGTCACGCCAAATTTAAAACCTCTGCCGCCTGAAGCATTAGTTGAAATATTCCCTCCGATAGACGCGTTTTTTTCGGTAGGATCAGGCGGGTACATCCAGCCTTTGCTAAAAGTTTTTAATTTTACATCGCAAATTCTCGCTCCCGACTGAACAGTGATCAGAGCGTTCTTATCATCGATTCTCTCTACCTCGCCAATTTTATTTAACTTTTCCAAAGATAATACAGCACCACCGAATGCAAGTCCGGAAGCGGTATTTCCCGTAAGCGCTCCCGCAACCGTCACCGGCGTTTCTGACTCAGACATTTCATAAAGAAATCCGGGTATATCGTCTTCTGTTTCCGCCACTGCGACAAAATCGGCGAAAGCCCCTCTAAGACCCGAATTATCTTCAAAATAATTTTGGATTGTATCTTTATTTTTTTTTATTATCATTCTATTTTTCTAAACATCATTTCTTCTGTCAATAGACATTTATCCAACTATAGTTTAAGAAATATTCCCGCTATGCGTTTACTTTAAATCTCTGACACCGTATTTCTAGCGTCTTAGTTTAACACCGCAATCAGCGTTGAGCTTTTGCAGCAGGACATCTATATCCTCATTGACTTCCACATCGGTTAATGTTCTTTCATTGTTTCTATAAGACAATCTGAATGAATAGCTAATTTTGCCATCGCCTATTTTAGCGATATCGGAATACACTGAAAACAGCGAATACTCTTTTAAAATACCGCCGGATTTCATAACGCTTTTAATAACTTTTTCTATTTTTGCAAATTGCAAATCTCTATCTGCAGTCACTGCAATGTCTCTTTTCACAACGGGAAACTTTGAATACGCTTTATATAGAGATTTTTTTTCGGCACAAACGTTCTCAAGCGGTTCTAAATCAATCTCAAAGTAGAAGACGTCGCCTTTAACATCGTCGCTCATTGACGGTTTCAAAACACCGAACTGTCCTACAGGTTTTCCATTGTAAACAACAGCTGCGGTTTTTCCAGAATGGTAATAGTTTTCAGGGTTCAAATTTTCTGCAATTATAAATTCATCTGACGGCAAAATATTTCTCACTATTGCACCGCCGAAATAAAAGTCGTATTCGGGACTAACTCCCTTTTCCGCCCATTTCCACCATTCTCGCCAGATCTTGCCGTACATTATAGCCGCAAAAGATTTTCTTTCGCCTAACACGGTAAAAATTTTACCGTACTCAAATAAAGTCACCGTTTCTGAACACTGCCCGACATTAAGCAACAGATTTTTATATAGCGCTGGCAGCAAAGACGGTCTTAAAACTTCGTTTTCTTTTGACATGGGGTTCGCTATTTTATAAGAATATTTTAAATGAAACTTTTCCAATTCGCTGATCTCTGAAAAACTGTAATTTAAAGCTTCGCTAAAGCCAAATCCGTTTAATTTAACTTTGAATCCTTCGGCCACAGCAGAAAGAAGCGAATTACCAGGCGCATAGACCTTAACTGCACATTTTTCAGGAGACGCTATGACGTCATATCCTTTAATCCTTGCAACTTCTTCAATTAAATCCACTTCCTCTTTTATATCGTTGCGCCATGACGGGATAGTACATAAAATCACTGCGCCTTTGGACTGCAAATCTATCCCCAGATATCTTAAAATTTCCGCTATCTCATCTTCTTTAACATCGCAGCCTAGAACTTTAGACACTTTTTCAACTTTTAAAGCTATACTTGCCCTTTCATATTTAACAGTCCGCAAATCTCCTCTCGCATCCATTCTGCCACCCGCAATTTCAATTATGAGATTAGCAGCCCTCCATGACGCAAGCTCGGTTATATCCCACCCCAATCCTCTTTCAAATCTGTAAGAAGAGTCGCTTGAAAGATTTAATTTTTTTGAAGTTTTTCTTACCGAAACTGCGTCAAAAATCGCACTTTCTAAAAATACGGTTTCGGTTTTTTCGTCAATGCCCGAACACTCGCCGCCCATTATTCCTGCAATTGCAATAGGCTTTTCGCTGCTCGCTATTACAAGCATCTCGGAATCAAGCTTATACTCTCTGCCGTTGAGAGCAATTATTTTCTCGGAATCGACAGCTTTTCTTATAACAATCTTTCTAGACGAAAGTTTCGCTATGTCAAAAGCATGCAACGGCTGTCCCAACTCAATCATAACATAGTTAGTTATGTCAACGACGTTATTGACGGGTCTTATCCCGCTCTTTTCTAAAGCATCTGCAATCCATTTTGGCGATGGACCTATTTTAACGCCTGATATAACGCTTCCTATATAGCGGTGACACAAGTCAGATTTTAGCTCGACGCAATTTAAGTCCGCGACATTGAAAGTCTCTATTGCCGGAAGAGTCGGTATTTTACGCAGTTTTGCGCCTATTTCCCTTGCGACTCCCAAATGACTTAAACAATCGCCTCTGTTTGTAGTTATTTCTATTTCAAGTATTGAATCAAGCTCGGTTAGAACGTTTTCAAGAGCGACGCCCGCTTTTATATTCTCGTCAAGAACTAAAATACCGTCGGATTCTTTTTTTAGTCCGAGTTCCGCTTCAGAGCATATCATACCCTCAGACCAGATTCCTCTTATTTTGGATTTCTTTATTTTAAAATCTCTCGGCAGAACGGCGCCGATTTTCGCAAGAGGAACAATTTGTCCTGCGGCAATGTTTTTTGCGCCGCACACTATTGAATAATTCTCCAAACCGTCGCTAACTTTACATAAAGAAAGTTTGTCCGCTTCGGGATGCTTTTGCACGTCTAAGACTTTTACCGCAACAACATTACTCCAGCCGCATCCGGTTGAAACAACGAAAGTCTCAATGCCTGCGGAAACAAGCATTGACGCAAGTTCCTGTGGGCTCAGGTCAAAACCTACAAACTTTTTAAGCCAATTATACGATATCTTCATTCCACAAGTCCTCGTCTTTTCCAACGGCACAAGATGACGGCATAAAACTCCGTTTGAACATACAAACCGTTATTTTAGAACTTAAGTCCGAAACCTACCGCTGAAGAGACTTTGCCGTTAGCACGCCATTTGCGTCAACGCAGGCAATAAATCTGCTTTGCAAAATACTCCGTTCTTTATAGTTTAGTCTTATCCTGTATTATCGGCGGCTCTAAAACAAGAGAAATAAATCCTAGCTATTTGAATATGCTAAGAAGAACAAAATAATTTTGCCGAAAGTTTTCAAAGCATCAAGTTTTTGCAAAGATTTTTCAAAAATCGCACCCTTTCGCAATTGCAAACAAAAATGATTCCGCCTTCTTAAAATTGTTTTAAAAATCTCAAATCGTTTTCATAAAACAGTCGTATATCGTCTATTCCGTATTTTAACATTGTAATTCTTTCAACTCCTATGCCAAAAGCATAGCCAGTATATTTTTCAGAATCGTAATTAACGGCTTTTAAAACATTAGGATGAACCATTCCGCAGCCCAACGCCTCAATCCAGCCTGAATTCTTGCATACTCTGCAGCCCTTGCCTTTACAGAAAAAGCACTGTATATCAACTTCGGCGGACGGCTCTGTAAATTGAAAATGCGACGGTCTGAAACGCACGTTCAAATCGGAACCAAAAAATTTGTATATAAATTCGATAAGCACAGTCTTTAAATCCACAAACGATATATTTTCATCTACTTCAAAACCTTCAATTTGATGAAAAGTTGACGAATGAGAAGGGTCGGAAGCTTCATTCCTGTAAACTCTTCCGGGGACAATAACTTTCACCGGAGGTTTTTGTTTTTCCATAACATGAATCTGCCCCGGAGAAGTGTGAGTTCTAAGTAAATTTTTCATACCGGCGATATAAAAGGTATCCTGCACATCTCTTGCCGGATGATTTTTGGGTATATTTAAAGCTTCAAAGTTATACCAATCGGTTTCTATTTCAGGACCTTCAACAGACAGAAAGCCAAGCGACTCAAAAATAGAGACCATACCTTTTATTGTCTGAACTACGGGATGAAAACTTCCTTTTGAAAACGGAAAATAAAAACTTTGAGAATAATCTAATTTCTCTTTTTGCGTTTTTTCATCAAGCAAAATCTTCTCAAGATTTTTTTTCTTATTCTCAATTCCGCTTTCAATAATCTGTTTCGCTCGGTTCGCTTCCAAACCGATTCTTTTTCTATCCTCAATAGAATATTGCGATAGGGACTTCAAAATCTGCGTTAAAATGCCATTTTTCCCAAGATACAATATCCTCACGTTCTCAAGAGTCGCAACATCAGCATTTTCTATTTTTTTCGACGCTTCATCAATAAGCTGTCCAATATCGTTCATTACAGGACCCTGTTTTTACATTTATTTAAATCTGGAAATCAACCTCAATTAAACGCAGATATGCATTTTAATTTTCAATACCTATGAGCTTATTAAGCCTGTCTCTGACTATTTTATAGTCGGGCTTAACAGCTAATGCTTTCGAATACATTTCTTTCGCTTCGTTCATTAGATTCGAGCTCTCTTTGATAAGACCTATATTGTAATAAGCCTCAGCATTGCCAGGATTTATTTCTAAAGCTTTTTTAAATTCAGACACGGCTTCATCATATTTATTATTCAGGAAATAAAATTTCCCCAGCTCTATATGATCCGCTTCGCTTGAAACTATGCCTTCCATATCTATACTACTCATTATTATCCTCATTATCCTCTTAATTTTGCTACAGACTTTTCAGAACCTATGACAACCAAAATATCATTTCGGCCGATTTCATCGTCAGATCCCGGCATCATATTTATTTCCTCTTTTATATCGCTCTGCCCGTCATCGTTGATAATTGGAACATGCTTACGTATGGCAATGATATTAACCCCGTAATTATTTCTGATGTTTGAATTTTTTATAGTCTTTCCCCAAATTTCTTTCGGAGCCACCACTTCAACTAAATTATAATCTTTTGAAAGTTCTATCTGCTCTAAAATATTCGGCATTACTATATTGTCTACAAGTTTTTTTGCCATTTCAAATTCCGGATAAACTACGGTGTCAACACCGAGCTTTGCCGCAACCTTTGAATGCCATCGACTTGAAGACTTGACAATAACATTTTTAACACCGAACTCCTTAACTATTAATATAGCAAGAATGCTAGTCTCTATATTTCCACCTATTGAAATTATAACGCTGTCGCAGTCCGCAACACCGGCATCTTCCATAGCTTTTTCATCGGTTGCATCAGCTATTAAAGCCTGAGTGACAAACTGACTTATTCGATTAACCGTTTCATTATTATTGTCAACAGCTAAAACTTGCATACCTTTTTTTGCAAGTTCCACCGCAACACTATAACCGAATGTTCCAAGTCCTATAACCGCAAACTGGTTCTTCTTCATTATTAATATTCCACTCTTTGTCATGATAAAAATGCAGTAAAGTATCCGGTTTTATATAGGGATTTCAACAAACAAAAATAATGTCAACCGCCTTACCCGACTAATATTCTTGCTTCGGGATATCTTATATCTTTCTTTTTAGCAGATGGATTCAATGCAACTATTAATAATGTAAGGATTCCTATCCTTCCCGCCATCATTGCAATAATAATAAGCACTTTGCCTCCAACTGATAAATCGCTTGTGATACCAAGCGACAATCCAACTGTTGCAAATGCTGAAACGACTTCAAAGACAACAGCAAGCGGACTTAAACAACTCTCCAACAAAACGAGAATCACTGAAAAAAACGCAATTGAAGCAAAAAATACGATGAAAACTACCAGCGCTTTTTTGATCAAGTCAACCGTGATACGCCTTTTAAATAAAACAAAATCGTCATCGCCCTTCAATATGCTTCTTACAAACACAAAAACTAATGCAAGCGTAGTAACTTTTATGCCGCCCGCAGTGCTTCCAGGAGAAGCGCCCGCCGACATTAAAAATAACAACATCACCTTGGCAAACTCATTAAACAAATTTAAAGGAATAGAATAAAAGCCTGCCGTTCTAGCACCCACAGCCTGAAAAAAAGCATTATTTATTAAATAAAATACTCCGTGTCCTTTTACTGTATTTGAAAACAGAAATAATATAAAAGCAAAAAACGTAATTCCAGCAGATACAGAAAGAACAACTTTCGTATGCGTCGACAAATGTAAACGATTTTCCTTATAGGTGTCATAAATGTCAACTATTACAAAAAAGCCAAGTCGGCCAAGAAGTACCAAAGCCGAAACTACATATAACAAAAACGGATTATCCGCAAATCCCGCCAGACTATCGTAAAAAAAACTAAAACCGGCATTGCAAAATGCCGTTATAGAATAAAATATACCTAAATACACTGACTTTGAAAGTGATGAAAAACTACCTAAAAAAATAAAAGTTAATACAACCGCTCCCACAAATTCTATCGTTAAAACAAAAAAAATAGCTTTTAAAAGAAGGTTTTTTAAACCGCTGAAGGACGATATGTTAAACATATCTTGCATTATGCGCCTGTCTTTCAAAGCAACTTTACCAAGTAGTAGAATAATAACAGTTGAGACAAACATATATCCCATACCGCCAAGTTGCACGAGAAGCAAAATAATTATCTGCCCGAATGTTGAATAATATTCGCCAATATTTACAACCGAAAGACCTGTAACGCATACGGCTGAAACAGCCGTAAACAAATTTGTAATAAAAGAAAAAGCGTTGAAATTGTGCGCGACAGGAAGCGATAAAAGCGCTGTTCCCACTATTGCCAGCCCTAAAAAAAACAATATTATTGTTTTTGCAGGAGAATAATTCATTTATTTTTATGCGGTTTTTGCGATTTCAATCAACTGCTTAAATACAACACTATCATTTACCGCTATCTCTGCAAGCATCTTTCTGTCTATTGTAATATTAGCTTTCTTCAGGCCAGAAATAAATTTATTATAAGAAATTCCTTCTTCTCTTACCGCGGCATTAAGACGTACTATCCAAAGAGTTCTGAAATTTGCTTTATTGTCTTTTCTTCCAGTATAAGCGTAATTAAGAGATCTTTCTACCTGCTGAATTACCATTCTCCAACGATTTTTCTTTGTCGAATAATATCCTTTCGCAAGTCTAAATATTTTTTTCTTTTTTTGTCTTGTATATACAGCGCTTTTCGTACGCATTTAAATCTCCCTCAGTTATATAAACACCGTTAAAAGCTATACGGCATAATCTTTTTCATAGTTCTCATATCCGCCTTTGCAACTATAATAGATTTTCTTGCTTTTCTGTTTTGGTTGCCGGAATCTCCGGTCAAAAGATGCCTTTGCCCGGGTTTTTTATATTTAACTTTTCCTTTTCCCGTAACTTTAAAGCGTTTTTTTGCGCCGCTGTGCATTTTCATCTTAGGCACTTATCCCTCCGCTGATTACAACAAACTGATTTACGTTTACAATTTGCTAAACCTAACATAGTCTGCTATAAATTAAATTTATTTTGCTTTTTTTGGAACTAGAGTTAAGAATACTCTTACACCCATCGAAGAAATCTTTCCTTCAGGACTTGCGATATCAGCCAAAGATTCTTTTATTTTATCTATAATTTTAATTCCTAAATCTTTATGCTGCATTTCTCTTCCAGAAAACATAGCCGTAATCTGCACTTTATCTCCGTCAGTAATAAATTCTCTGGCACGTTTAATTTTAACTTCTAAATCATGTTCGCTAATGCGAGATCTTATTCTTACTTCTTTAATATGAGAAATCTTTTGCTTCTTCTTGGCTTCTCTTTCTTTCTTATTCATCTCATACTTAAATTTAGAGAAGCTAATTATTCTGCATACAGGCGGATTTGCCTGTGGAGAAATTTCCACCAAATCTAAATCCTTTATATGTGCCTTTGCTAAAGCATCAACTGTCCTTATTACTCCTATCATCGTACCGTCAAAATCAACAAGCCTTACCTCTGGCGCTGTGATAAACTGGTTTATACGGAATCTTTTGCTTTCTACGGCTCCTCCTCTGACAAACACCTGTCAATTTTTCATAAAAAAAATCGGGGCGGAAATATAATCCCGCCCCGTAAATATACAATATAAAGCTACTTCTATATATATTTCTAACCTTTTCCCTTAAATTACAGATAGGTAAAGGTGAGCTGGGATAGCTGCTTTTTTATCTAGTAGTTAATTGATTGTATAATTGTATAATAACTATTTCCCTTTGTCAACGCATCAGCAAGAAATGAACTACATTCCTCAAGGTTTTTTACCAGCGCACACCAATAGCAACACAAAATAAAACAAAAAACTCCCCGTCAGAAAATTAGCATATAATTAAAATCAGTTTCAATCCTTAAATTTACCTCTTTTATCCAGCTTGCGACAATGAAAAGAGCTGAATGTCAGGATAGTTCAACACATTAAAACTTACAAATAAAACTCTATAAATCCTTGTTATTGTCGTTACTTTTTTCCCATATAATGCGTATTCCCTCCAAAGTCAAATCCGGCAAGATAATTTCTATTTCTTTTATCTCGCTTGCCACAAGGCTAGCTAAACCACCGGTAGCAACTATATGCTTTACTTCCATTTCCTTTTTCATTCTTGCGATGAGTTCTTTTACAAGTCCGACATAACCAAAATAAAGTCCGGACTGCATGCACTCAACAGTTGTAGCGCCTATTGACTTTAAAGGTTTTCTCATTTCCGTCCGCGGGAGCTGATCCGCCTTCAAATTGAGTAGCTGCGCCGAAATCGTCGGACCCGGAGCTATTGCACCGCCCATATATATTCCTTTAGAGTCTATACAGTCAAAAGTTGTCGCCGTACCAAAATCAATAACGATACAGCCGCCGCCATAAATGGAATATGCAGCTACAACGTCCGCAATTCTGTCAGCACCCGTCTCCCTAGAGTTCCCCTTTGCAAAAATAAACCCAACGCAGTTTTTATTATCTATAAAAAATATCTTTTTCCCAAAATATTTTTTTACAAGTTCTTCAAAAACAGCATTCAACGACGGAACAACACTTGCAACCGCGAAATCGCTTACTTTTTTTACGTCAAAATCTAAATAAAAAAACATATTCATAAGTATTGTCGCATACTCGTCGGAAGTTTGCTCTTTTACAGTTGACATTCTCCAAACTTTTAACGGGTTAGGTAAAACTTTCCCATTTTTCATACCAAACAAACCGACAGTTATATTTGTGTTACCGATATCTAACGCTAAAAACATACTTTCTCCAATAACAGCTTTGATACTCAAGATTGCAGCTCTGGAAAACAGAACACTATTTATAACATAATATTTTTGTTTCCCTTTTAATCTTAAAGCCTAAAAAAACTGCATACGATGGAAAAACTTTTCCTTATTTGTCTTTCCCGAGAGACCCTGTTAGTAACTCAACACTGTCATTCCTGAATGCTCTTGCCCGAAAATCTAATGAGAGGACTTGTCTTGCTTATCTTTCCCGAGTGTTTCTTTCGGGATTCTAACTTTATATTCCTCGGGATTCTTTCCCTTTTTTTAATGTGCTATTTCATCATACAAATCATGCCGCTCGGAATCCTTTTTTTTCTATTAACCTTATTTTCCAAAAGCGATTCCAAGTTTTTAAAATCTTTTCTCTTTATAGCTTTTTTCAACATCACTAAGCATCTCATAATAAACAAGTATCTTCAACTTATGCTTCTTAGCAAAACCATCGCAAAGGCTCTTTTTATGTCCATATATTCTACGAGCCAAAAAATTTGTAACGCCAATATACAAAACATCACTTCTTTTATTTGTCACGATATATAAAAATAATGTCTAATTTGCAACTCCCGCAAAAATCTTATTAAACTCAATTCTAGCTACAATGTATATAAAATAATACTTAATCAACTTTAGCAACTGCAAAACACAGATTCCCGACAGAAACTCTCGGGAAGGACTACACTGGATTTCCAATTGAAACTTTCGGAAATGACAATAGTAGATTCCTGATTAAAACCCTTGGTAAAAACAATAGCGGATTATTGGTAAAAACCTTCTGGAAGGACTGCGCTTTTATAAAGCTTTAATTGAAACGGAACAGTACAGAGAGTACTAAGAAATAACCGGATAATGTGTACATTAGTGCGTGCCTTTTTGCGAAGTTACAGTTCTGTTTAATTCAAAAATATTACTGCCTGTGCTGTCTACAGCAACAATCAACGGCATATCTTTAACTTCAAGCTTATAAACTGCTTCGGGTCCTAAATCTTCAAAAGCAATTAAATCGGCTTTTTTTACAGTCTTAGAAAGAAGTGCCGCAGCACCGCCGGTAGCAACGAGATATACCGCACCGTTTTCTTTTATCGAATTGACAACAGCCTCAGACCGCGCTCCTTTCCCAATTAAAAACTTAACACCTTCTTCTAAAATTTTGGGAGTAAAAACATCCATTCTTGAAGACGTTGTAGGACCACACGCTCCAATAACCGCGCCCGGTTTTGCAGGTGACGGACCGCAGTAATAAATCACAGCATTCTTTAAATTAAAAGGAGCTGCATCGCCGCTGTTTAACATAGCTATAATTCTTTTATGAGCAGCATCCCTTGCCGTATAAACAGTTCCACTGAGCAAAATTCTTCGCCCTGCTTTTAGTATTTCAGGATTTAAAACTAAATCTCGTAAACTTATTTTCATATTATAACAGTTTTTCTTCTGCAAGAATGGCACTGAATGCTTACAGCGACAGGAAGTGAGGCTATATGCGCTGGCTTTATTTCAATAAATACCGCCAAAGCCGTTGTTTTCCCGCCCATACCCATAGGACCTATATTTAATTTATTTATATCGTTTAATAATTCTATTTCTTTCTCGCCATAAAAAGCACTTTCATTTCCACTGCCTATTTCACGGAGTAGAGCTTTTTTTGACATAAGTCCGACAGACGCAAAGTCCCCACCTACGCCAACACCGACAACTAAAGGGGGACAAGCATTTCTGCCTTTTTCACTTACCGCACTTAAAACAAATTCTTTTATACCGTCCCAACCGACAGACGGAGTAAGCATTTTCAATGCACTTGCATTCTCGCTTCCGCCTCCCTTTGGCAAAAAAGTAATTTCTATTTTATCGCCGGATACTATATCGATATAAATATTTGCTGGCGTATTGTTTTTAGTATTTTTTCTTTCAATAGGATCAGATACAATGGATCCGCGCAAATAATTATTCGCATATCCTAAAGAGACGCCTTTATTTATTGCAGTGCAAATATCTCCGTCGCCAATATCCACATTTCTGCCGACTTTTATAAAAAAATTTGCCGTACCTGTGTCCTGACAGAGCGGAATCCGCTCCTCTTTTGCAATGTTTGCATTTTCAATAATTTCTTCTAAAATATCTTTTGCTGTATCTTTTTCCAAAACAACATTTTTTTCAAGAGCTTTTAAAACATCTACAGGAAGTTCAAAATTTGCTTCAGCGCACAAATTCTCTACGACATTGATTACAGTTTCAGATTTTATCTTTCGCACTTTTTATATAACCACTTTTCATCATTGTCTCAGTTATAGCTCTGCTTCTTTTTATAATTGCTTTTGCACCATCAAAAATTCTGTCATAATTCAATTTTTTGCCAGCTACTTTTTCTTTTATCGCTTTCACGCCTATAGCAGCGGCTACTTTAGGAAAAATTTCCCAGTCGTCCATAGTAGGAAGAATTTTATCAGGTTTTATTTTATTGTCTCCTATACAGGAAGCAAGTTCTGTTGCAGCCGTTATACACATACTATCCGTAATTGTTGAAGCTCTTACATCAAGCACCCCGCGAAAAACTCCAGGAAATCCCAAAGAGTTGTTTACCTGATTTGGAAAATCGCTTCTCCCTGTTGCAACTATGGCTGCTCCCGCTTCTCTCGCTTCCCATGGCCAAATTTCCGGCACGGGATTTGCGCACGTAAAAACTATGGGGTTTTTAGCCATTCTTTCTATCCACTCTTTCTTTATTACTCCAGGTCCCGGAGCTGACAAAGCAATAACAGCATCGGCATTTTCCATAGCTTCTTTAATTCCACCGCATACACTGTTTATATTCGTATCAACGGCTAACACCCATTTTTCAGGAAATGGTTTCAAATCAAATCTCTCTTTATGCAAAGTGCCTTTTAAGTCAGCAATGATTATATTTGCAGGATCCACACCATAAAGAATTAAAAGTCTTGATATGCATATATTTGCGGCGCCTGCTCCTATCATTGCAATTTTAACTTTTTCTATTTTTTTGCCAACAACTTTTAAAGCGTTTATAAAGCCTGCAAGTGTCACAAGAGCCGTTCCTTGCTGATCATCATGCCATACAGGTATATGGCATTCTTTTCTCAAAGTATTTAATACCGGGAAACACTTCGGCTGTTCTATATCTTCCAAATTCACGCCGCCGAAAGATGGCTGCAATATCTTTACAGTCTGCACTATTTCTTTCTCGTCTTTTGTACCAAGACATATAGGATACGCATCAACTCCGCCAAGATATTTGTATAAAAGAGCTTTTCCTTCCATAACGGGCATTCCGGCTTCAGGTCCTATGTCGCCAAGTCCTAAAACTCTCGTCCCATCGCTTACTATCGCAACGCTATTCCATTTATTTGTATATTCATACACAAGCTCAGGGTTCTTGTAAATATCAGTGCAGACTGCTGCGACTCCAGGACTATACCATATTGAAAAATCATTTAAATCTTTAACTCTGCATTTGGGAACCACTTCAATCTTACCGCGATAAAAAGGATGCAATTTTCTGGCAATTTTCGACGGTTCCTGCGCCGCTTCTAAAAGCTTTTTTACGTCAACTTTCTTCTGTTTCTTCATTTTATTTTCCTGTCAAAAAAACTTACATCACAACATATATTTTATCCAGAAACACATTATCAAATTATCAATAATTCCGACGGCATTTCTTCAGTCAAACAAGCGATTCTCTAACACTAACCTTTAGAAATCTCGTCTAAATTTTTCAGTTTTAAGCATTTTTTGCAAATTTGTTGGCTTTCAAAAAGTACAAGGTATTATATATCTTTAAGCGTGGGCAGTCAACGGAATTTTTTTACATCTAAGAACTTCTCAAAAAAAAATATTTCAAACCAAGACGGGCAATTTAAGATGGAAAACATTAGATAAAAGATTTGACGGCGAATATACAAAAAATAGTAGAAAAATACAAAATGAAAGTACGATTCGCGAGCTTAGATACTAATAACGGTATATAAAAAAAAGATAAAATATTTCTTAAAAAATATAAAACGAAATTGAGGTTTATCTTAGGTAAGCAGCAAATAACCAATTAAAGCAACTAATCTACTTTAGACTCAAGAGAAACTGTAATACCGATGTTTAATCTTGCAGCTATAAAATTATAAAGCCATACTATAACTATCGATCCTACAGTCGTACTAATAGTATAGAAAGCTACAAAAGTAAAATATGTCAATAATTTTCTTACGCTAAAACCAAAACCTGTGATTAAACCTAGCGGTAATAAAAAAAACGAGAGCAACCCTATGACAATACCTAAAATCATAAAAATTATAGGCAATGTTTCAAGAAGCGAAAGAATCTGGATTTTTTTTACATTATAAAATGGCATTAAAATTTCCTCTTTTAACTTTCAACCGACATCATGCTTAAAGTTTAAAATAGATTACAACAAAACAATCCTCTTTAATTGATAAATAAATATTTCATTATTAGAATAAAATCATTTCTGCCGCTTTTCTTCTTGCCAAGCGGCAGAAATGATATACTTATAAAGTTTCTCGCATAATCTAACTTGTTATTATTTCGATGTGTAAAATTTTTTCATATCTTCAAGAGATTTTGGAACGTAGTCTTTTGCATGACCTGCAGTTCCAAAATCTTTCATTTTCGTAATGATAAGATCTGTAAGAGCAGTTCTTGCAGGTCCCAAATAATCCCTCGGATCAAATTTTTCAGGTGTTTCTACAAAAACTTTCCTTATTGCAGCCGTAATTGCAAGTCTTCCATCGGTATCAACATTGATTTTTGACACTCCGAGCTTAATTGCTTCTTGAAGGTTTGACATAGGCACACCTGTTGCCCCTGGCATTTTTCCACCATACTTGTTTACTTCGTCAGTTAATTCTTTAGGAACTGACGATGCTCCATGCAACACAATCGGAATATCTATCAAAGTTCTGATTTTTTTTAAAACATCAAAAGCAAGATTTGCAGATCCCTTAAATTTATATGCACCGTGCGAAGTTCCTATCGCAATAGCTAGAGAATCAACATCTGTCTCGTCTACAAATTTTTTTGCTTCTTCAGGGTCTGTCAAATGTATTTTACCTGAACCTACGCCGTCTTCTATGCCGCCTAATGTTCCGATTTCAGCTTCCACCGAAACACCTCTTTCATGTGCATATTTGACAACAGACCGGGTAACCTGTACGTTATAATCATAAGTTGAAGCCGTTTTTCCATCTTCCATCAAAGAACCGTCTATCATAACCGACGAAAATCCAAGCTCTATCGCTCTTATAGCTGATTCCAAAGAATTGCCGTGGTCTAAATGCATTGCAACCGGAATATCCGGGTTCTCTATAACAGCAGCTTTCATCAAATATCCCAGGTACGTAAAATTAGAATACTTTAAAGCCCCTCTGCTAGCCTGAATTATTACTGGAGACTGCGTTTCTTTTGCAGCAGCCATAATTGCCTGTATTTGCTCCATATTATTGACGTTATATGCCCCTACTCCGTAGCCTTTCTTTCTCGCTTCATCTAAAATCTGTTTTCCCGATACCAGCGCCATTTTATTTTCTCCTTAGTTAGATATTGTTCTTACAAATTATAGCTAACATCTCAAATATTTTTTCTATCAGTCATAAAAGACAGTCCAGCGTTTTTTCATCTCACTGCAAAACTTTTTTATTCACTATTCTCCCTCTCCTCCCAAAGCTTTTCTATTATAACCTCGATTAAGGAGCAAAAGAGAAAACAACACAAATAAAACTAACAGAAGTAATCCTCTCCCTCCTCTTTTTTATGCACTCTTGGCATCCTTTTAACCGCCTCATAGGACAAATAAGGCGTAACTATTCTACTCCGACAGAGTTGTGCAAACCTTCATAGTATAGCATCTCGATTTTATCGCACTGCAACACCCCATCGATGAGGTGACTGTCAAATTTAGTGCGCCGTGTTCGTTTTTTATTCTATTTTTTTTTGCAGACTTTTCTTCGTTTTTTTGCCGTTACTCTCAATGCCCGCAACATCCTCGTAAATGCCTATTTTCCTGAATTTTAAATATCTTTCATCAACAATTTCTTTACAGCTCATAGTTTCATATTGACGGAGATACTTGCTTAAAGCAGCTTTTATATTTTCTGCCACAACCGACGGGTCACAATGGGCGCCTCCGAGCGGTTCTTTTATAACCTCGTCTATAATTTTTAAACTTAACAAATCTTTAGCCGTTATTTTCATTGCCTGAGCGGCTTTCGACGCTTTTGAACCGTCCCTAAAAAGTATAGCGGCGGCGCCTTCCGGAGAAATAACAGAATAATAGGCATTCTCAAGGCACAAAACTTTATTTGAAACGCCTATGCCTAAAGCTCCGCCAGAACCGCCTTCGCCTATAACAATGCTCACAACAGGAACTTTTAAACTTGACATATCTCTTAGATTTCTTGCTATGGCTTCCGCCTGCCCTCTTTCTTCAGCTGCAATTCCAGGATATGCACCCGATGTATCTATAAAAGTTACTATCGGCCTGTTGAATTTTCCGGCAAGTTTCATCACTCTCATTGCTTTTCTATATCCCTCAGGGTGCGCCATGCCAAAATTCCTATCCATATTTTCCTTGAGAGTTCTGCCTTTCTGATGTCCTACGACAACAACAGGACTATCGTCAAACGTAGCAATGCCACATAAAATTGCTTGATCGTCACCGAAAGTCCTATCACCATGAAGTTCTATGAAATCTTTAAAGACAAGCTTAACATAATCTGCAGAGTAAGGCCTCTGTGGATGTCTTGCTATTTGTACTCTCTGCCAAGTCGTCAAAGAACTGTAAATTTTTTGTTTTAACTCATCTCTTGTCTTTTCAAGATTTTTAATCTGTACCGATAAATCTATATTGCCAATCCGAGAAGCTTCTTTTAAACCATCAATTCTCTTATTAATCTCCGCAATAGGCTTTTCAAAATCAAAAGACATTTCCATTTATCCTCGCTCAAAATTTACCGGAATAACTTATTTTAAAAACTCTTTCAGAGCAAATTTTGTGATTGTCGCAATCATAATGGTTTCTCAAAACGCATCTTGCACTTATATGTTCCGTTAAAGCAAATTTAAAGCCAAAATTAAGTTTTAGATCCATGCTGTCACATTCCATCATAAAATATATTATATCTTTATATAGAGAAGTTATTAAATTTAAAAAGCCATGAATTCTAGGTTTCGAAAAACTGCTCATATTGATGCCAGCATTAAGCGTTAAACCTTCAATAAGAAACTCTCTGCCTGCAACAATATACAGTCCTTTACCCATCTGCAAATAATTGCCCTCTCGGTTAAAATCAAAAAAATACCCCTGACCGTCATAACCTACTGCTACTTCGGGCAAAGTCATATCTCCATCATAAACCCTAAACTTGATCCGCAAAGCAGGAATTGCAGCTTTTATCCGATCATTCCCGACAAACTTGTCTAACTCCCACGATACACCTATATTTAAGAGTTTAAAAACACCAAAATCAATTTTTGAAAGAAGGTTGCCGTTTGAAAAAACCCTAAATCCCGCACTATAAGAACCGTAATCCAATACACTTGCAGTAGGAGTATCTATTAAATAAGTTTCACTCGCAGATAACAAAGAAACAGAAAAAAAAATCAATAGCGCCGAATTCAATATTCTTCTAAACATCTGCTTTCTCTCTTTGGAATATAACGCACAAATTATATAATTTTTGATTTTTTAAATCAATTTGATTTTATCGGTTAGTTCCGCATACCGAAAAGACTACTGAGTTTATCGGCAGCGATATACTAAAGCAACAATTTTTTTATGGTATCGTTATTCAAAACTTTATCCGCGACTTTAGCTGCCGATAACCCGTCCGTATCAAAAGAAAAATCACAATCCATGTAAAAGGTTTTTCTAAAATTAAGAAGTTTCTTTATCTCTGTCAAAGGTTTTTCACATCTTAGAAGAGGTCTGTCACTCTCGCTTTTCAACCTTTCATATATAACTTCAGCTGAAGCGTAGAGATTTATTATTATCCCTTTTTTCCTTAAAGCTGCAATATTTACGGAATTTAAAACCACCCCGCCACCACATGAAATTACGGCAGAATCTCTTTCAGATACTTCTTTTATGGTTTCAATTTCCATCTGTCTAAAACTGGTCTCGCCGTATCTTTTAAAAATATCATTTATCGAATATCCAACTTTTCTTTCTATTAAGTTATCGGTATCAAAAAAACCTCTTTTTAGTCTTTCCGACACGATTCTTCCTGTCTTTGATTTGCCTGTACCCATGAAACCGGTAAATACAAGATTCATTATAATGCCTTTATTCTTTCTTTGTACGTATTCACGTTCTTTTTCATATCTTCAAGAGAATCGCCGCCAAACTTTTCTTTTAATGCTTTTGCAAGCTCTATAGCAACTGCAGCTTCTGCAACAATGCCAACCGCAGAAACTGCGCAAACATCGCTTCTTACCGCTTCAGCTTCAGCGGTTTTTTTTGTAGCAAGATTCACGGAGTGCAGAGGATTGGCAAGCGATGGAATCGCTTTCATAGTACACGTTACAACAATAGGCTCTCCGTTGCTCATACCGCCTTCTATGCCGCCTGATCTGTTTGTATTCCTATAAAATCCTTTTGTTTCATTGTAAAAAATTTCATCATGAGATGCTGAACCAAAAAGCGAAGCAAGCTCTGTTCCCGCACCGAACTCAACAGCCTTTACAGCTTGAATTGAAACTAAATTCTGTGCAAGGCGCCCATCAAGTTTTAAATCCCACTGAGTATGACTTCCAAGTCCCGCCGGTACATTTTTTGCCACAACAACGGTTTTACCGCCCAAAGTATCGCCTTTTTCGTTTGCCGTTTTTATTAACTGGATCATTTTTTCACTTGCTTGTGCATCAGGACATCTTACATAAGACATTTCTGCGCTATGCCATATCTCATCTTCTTTAATCAAAGACATATCTGCAACAATATCTCCTATTTGCAACGTGTAGGACACGATACTTATTTCAAACTCCTTTAAAAGAGCTTTGCACACAGCACCAGCCGCCACTCTCGCTGCCGTTTCTCTTGCAGATGCTCTTTCCAGAATATCTCTGAAATCGCTTACACCATATTTCATAAGTCCTGCCAAGTCAGCATGTCCCGGACGCGGTCTCAAAAGAGGCTTTCCGCCCAAATCGCTAGATGTTGGAGACATTACCTGCGTCCAGTTTTTATAATCTTTATTTGCAATATACATTGCTATCGGCGAACCGAGCGAGACTGTATGACGCATACCTGAAAAAATTTTGACGACATCCGTCTCTATGCGCATTCTTTGTCCTCTACCATAACCTTTCTGTCTTCTTGCAAGCTCTACGTCTATATCTTCAAAGTTCATGGTAAGTCCCGCAGGAATCCCCTCGAGAATAACAAGAAGTCCTTCCCCGTGTGACTCACCTGCTGTAGTAAACCTTATCATATTCGCTCCTTAATTATAGTGAATTGCTAATAATTATACCTAATTTAATGGAGGTATGTAAAACATACATTCACAAATAAAAAAAGAGAACAGATAAAAAATACCTGCTCTCTTAATAAGACATGTTTCCGCTACCAGCATATTTGTATTCAATAGGAGTTTTCAGGCATTACTGCTAACTATACAGATGGATATGCATTGCAATCCATTTTATCCCGATATAATGCAAAATACCACGATTATTGTAAATTTATGCCTGGCATCCAGATGCTGCTTTTCGCTGTAAAAGAGACCATTTTTCGTCAACATTTTTCTGAATTGCTTCAAGAATATGGGCATTATCGGGTTTGAAAAGATGTTTAAATCTCCCCTGTAGTTTTAGAAATTCAATTACAGGCTTTTTTTCTTTAGGTACAACATTTATTTTATAAACACTGTTTTCAACCTCAAAAGAAGGCCAAATACAAGTTTCAACTGCAAGTCTTGTAAGTTCCATCGTGTCTTCCGGTTTATATATCCAACCAAGCCTGCAAGGCGTTAAAACGTTTATAAACGACGGTCCGTCAACTGCTAACGCCTTCTGAACTTTTGTTATAAAATCGTTCCAGTTTCCAACATAGGTCTGGGCGACATAAGGAATATCGTGAGCAATCATTATTTGCGTTAAATCTTTTTTATTCTGTTCTTTACCCTGACGCACTTTTCCCGCAGGAGCGGTTGTCGTATGTGCTCCTCTAGGAGTTGCTCCCGACCTTTGGATTCCGGTATTCATATATGCTTCATTGTTATAGCATATATAAAGCATTCTATGCCCTCTCTCCATTGCACCTGACAAAGACTGCAAACCGATGTCATAAGTTCCACCGTCGCCGCCGAAAGCTATAAATCTAATATCATCTCTAATTTTACCTTGCGCCTTTAAACTTCTATATGCTGCTTCAATGCCGCTGCATGTTGCTGCCGAGTTTTCAAACGCACTGTGGAAAAACGAATCTCTCCATGCACTATAAGGAAAAACTGTTGTCGAGACTTCTAAGCAACCAGTAGCGCTTGTGACAACAATCGGCGTATCGCCGGCAGCCATCAAAGCCTGTCTTACAACTATGCCTGCGCCGCAACCGGCACAAAGGCGATGTCCACCTGTCAGGTGCTCCGGGCTTTTACTTAATTCTTTTAAATTTGCCATTTTATTTCTCCTAAGAACAAAACTTTTTCATTGACTATATCCCTCAGTTTTTTCCTCTACAATAAGAGAAGAGAAGAAGAAAAAAAAGAAGAGCTGTCCTCCCGGTCAGAATTGCCTCTCGCTCCCGACATCAACTTATTTTGAACTCTTTATGCATTCTTATTCCCATCCTCGACAAGGATGGAGAGATAAAAAGAGCCTGATAACTATCTTATTCTTACATTTATGTATTCAACTTTATTTGACGGCTTTTCTATGCCTGACGCAATCTTACCGAGCGTTTCGTAAACAACGGCAATATGTCCGGTATTGATTTCTCTTCCGCCAAGACCGCAAACGTAGTTTACAACTTTAGGCTTTGTAACCCCCGCGGCGTATAAAGATGCGACAACATCAGAATAAACAGGAGCAAATGCTCCAGAACATGAATCCGCTCTGTCCATAACTGCAACCGCTTTAACGTGCTCTAAATCTTTTGCTATCTGTTCTGCAGGAAACGGTCTGTAAACTCTTATCTTCAAAAAACCCGCTTTAATGCCCCTTTCTCTCAATTCCTTTACTACAGCTTTTACAGTCCCGGCTGTTGAACCTATAACTACTACTGCAATTTCTGCATCGTCAAGCATATATTTTTCGCATAAATCATATTTGCGTCCAAAAGTTTTTTTGAAATCTTCCGACACATCTAAAACTATATCTTTCGCATCCCTTACAGCCTGTGCTAGCTGGTATCTGTGTTCAAAATAATAATCCTGCAAATCAATTGAACCTAACGTATAAGGCTTTTTCACATCTAAAAGGTATCTTTCAGGCTCGTATTTGCCGATAAAAGCTTTTACATCCGCATCAGGATAAGTTTCCACAACTTCCATACAATGAGAAATAATAAACCCGTCTGTCGTCACAAGCGTAGGAAGTTTCGCTTTTTCAGCTATTTTAACAGCCTGTATCATATTGTCGTAAGCTTCTTGTGAGTTTTCCGAATATATCTGAATCCACCCTGCATCCCTTGCACCCATTGTATCCGAATGATCGCCGTGAATATTAATTGGAGCGGAAATCGCTCTGTTGACTTCCGCCATAACTATGGGAAGTCTCAATCCCGAAGCTATATAAAGCATCTCCCACATAAGACATAATCCCTGTGAAGAAGTGCCTGTCATCGCTCTTGCGCCGGCTGCCGACGCTGCTATTGTCGCCGACATAGCGGAGTGTTCGCTTTCTACTGCAACATACTCGCTCTTTACAACACCGTCTGCAACAAACTGTGAGAATATCTGCACTATCTCAGTTGCCGGAGTTATAGGATATGCCGCCACTACATCTGGCTCTATCTGGCGCATTGCTTCAGCCATAACTTCGTTGCCGGTTTTAGCAACAAGTTTACCTTTTGAGCACACTGTCTTTATCATTTCATTAACCCCTTGAGGCAAAGCCTCTCAATAATTATTTTCTTTCCTGTTCCATTGTAATTGCTTTAATTTTAGGCGGACATTCTTTTGCGCAAATTCCACAACCTTTGCAATGGTAATAATTTATGCCTGTAACAACCGTTATTCTCTTTTCGTCTGGAGCAATTTTTATAGAAGCATCAGGGCACGAAATCCAGCATGTCAAACAATGAATACATTTTTCTTTATTCCACACAGGTCTTTCAGAACGCCAATTCCCCGTATTAAATTCAACTGCTGTCCCGGCTTCGACTATATCACCTATGGGGAGTTCAGCGGCTGTTAATTTCTCATTTTCTTCTTTTTTCACTTTATTCCTCCGAGAGGCAAAAAACCTCTTCATTTAAACATCTAAACATCAGAACGAAATTAAACGCAAAGATATACTTCTATCCCTGCGTCTTGCGAGGTAAAAACCTATCAATTTTTCACTTCGTCAAAAGCGCGTTTTATTGACGCAAGATTTCCCTCAATAACTTCAGGTTTATGTCTAAATTTTGCCGTAAGTTTAATTTTTGTATCCTCTAAAACGCTATCAATATCTAAAGTTCCTATAACTTTCACCAAAGCGCCAAGCATTGGTGTATTCGGTATATCTTTTCCCATTGTTTCCACAGCAATCTGGCTTGCGTTCACCACGTACACTTGACCCGCGTCAATACCGAGTTTTTGTGCAATTTCTGAGGCGCTGAAAGAAGTATTTACTATAACTTTTCCATTTTGGCCGACACCTTCTGTCACCGAAACTGATTCCATAAGAGACGGGTCTAAAATAACCACATAATTCGGATTTATAATACCCGAATGGATTGTAATAGGATCTTCACTTACTCTGTTAAAAGACTGAACTGGAGCGCCCATTCTTTCCGGGCCGTATTCAGGAAACGCTTGAATGTATTTGCCTGTTGCCAAAACAGCTTCGGCAAATAAAAGCGCAGCTGTTTTTGCACCTTGACCACCGCGTCCATGCCAACGAACTTCAATCATTTTTTCTAACATCATTCTGCTCCTTTGCATATATAGAATTAAAGAGTGAAGATAAAAGACTTCTTTTCTTTGACATTAACTCTATTCTTACTCTGTCATCTTACATTTCTTTTCGTCCCGCAATAGCGCGCGAAATAGTTACCTCATCGGCATACTCGATATCGCCGCCGACAGGTAAACCATAACCTAATCTTGTAACCTTAATGTCTAATGTTTTAATAATATCTGCAAGGTAAACGGCAGTTATTTCGCCTTTAGAGTCCGTATCCGTAGCTATTATTACCTCGCTAATATTATCACTTTTTAATCTCTCCATCAACTTATCAATTCTTATGTCATCAGGACCAACCGCGTCAAGGGGCGACAAAGCGCCGCCAAGCACAAAATAAAGCCCTTTATAATCTTTAACTTTGCTTACGGCTATCAAATCCTGCGGAGTTTCCACAACACATATAATGCTTTGTTCTCTTGTGGTATCGGAACATATAAGGCAGGGATCGTGTTCGCTTAAATTACAACAGATACTGCAGCACTTCATAGTCTGTCTTGCATTTTGTATACAATATATAAATCTGTCAACTTCTTCTTGAGGCATTTTCAACATATGATAGCTCAACCGTTCCGCCATTTTAGGACCTACACCGGGTAGCTTTTTTACTATTTCGACCATTCTCTCTACAGGCTGCGGTCTGTTCATATTGTTTAAATCCCCAATATCCCTTTAACAGCTCAAAAAAAAAAATACCTTCTTTTGATATCTGCTTGATTTTTTTTCTTTAGAAATATATGTTGAAATTTTTAAATATCTATCTCTCCATATTTTCACAAAAATGTAGAAAAGACAGACTGCTTACCTATACTATAACAAACCCGGACTTCATATCTTTGCTGTCAGCAGGTTTAAATACTTTTGCAATAATCCTCAAGCTAGCTTATATATACTACAATACCCTGTTTTATTTTGATTTTTATACTGTACAGTATCTCCAAATATCTGACAGCCTAAAAAAAGTATTTTCCCTTTCGCGTAAAACTGTACTTTTGAACCTGCATACGATACTTCATCATCTATAATCAGCTGTTTTCTTTCATTTTTGCGAACCACATCAATTTTTTGTTTTATCCCACTTACAAAAGACGCTACACTGATACGATGCCGCTGGAAACACTATTTACAAATTAATATCGCAACCTATTATAATATATGGATTATTCCCGGATTTAGATAATTATCCTCAGTCAATTTTACTCATAACAAAAATATCTATTCTATAAAACAAAATACCATTTATAAATTATTTCTTTCCATTCTAGAAAATCCTGAGATATATCAAATCTTTTTAGCAATAGAACCAAATTTTTTGGCTATTTCTTCTATATGTTTGGGCACAGCAGTTTCTGCGTTTTCTTCACAATTTTCTTCAACGCCATATTCAAAAGATTGCGGGGAATTTTCTTTTTTAATGACTATATCTTCCTCCGCTATTTCATTTTTAGGCGCGACCTCTTCAATAACAATTCCCATTGTTACGTTTAAACCTGTCTTTCTTTGAAAAAGTTCTGAAATCTGTTCCTGAAACTCTAAAATACTATCATAATCAAATTGCTCTGAAACCGTCAACTGTATTGACGAAACATCTTTCACCTTAATCGATGCTCTTTTCAACGCCACAGCTGTAAGCGGATGCTTTTTTATTATTTCAGAAACAATCTCATTCCACACAATTGCCAAATCTACGGAAGCAGAAATCTCATCTGTAACACAAGATTCGCTTTGAACCGCAGACTGCTTCTCAAAAGGCAGCGACGAGCCGCCGCTAACCTTAACGTTTTTCTCCAGATCAGAAATTATGTTTATAAGTTCGCCGACATCATAATACGGTTCCGACATTTTAAGAAGATACATCTCAAGAATAATTCTGGGATGATCATGCCAACGCATTTCTTCAAGAGCTTTTGATAAAAGATTGTTCATACGCAAGTGGCGGGATACGGTAAACAAAGTTTTTTGAATATCAAAAAGTTTTTTATCTCCAGAAGAAATTTCTGCGACTGCGGGATTTATAGAATAAATCATAACATTTCTAAGATGGTCTCTTAAATCTCTTGCAAACTGTAAAATATTGTATCCTTGCTCGAAAATTTCTTTGACAGTTTTTAGAATTGCTTGTATATCGCCTTTTGCAACACTGTCAGTAATCGAAACTATAATATCTTTCGGGAGAAGTCCGAATAGCTCTCTTATATAATTGCCGGTTATTTTGCCTGCGTTTGAAGACACAGCTTGATCTAAAAGACTTAAGGCATCTCTCATAGAGCCGCCAGATGCCGAAGTCAGTATGCTTAAAGCTTCGTCGTCTATCTCAAAACCTTCTTTTTGTCCTATATCCTTTATTGCGCAAATCATTTCAGCGCTTGATATAAGCTTAAACCTGTATCTCTGACATCTTGAAAGAATAGTGGCGGGAATTTTATGTTGTTCAGTTGTAGCCATAATAAAAACAACATGAGGCGGCGGCTCCTCGAGCGTCTTAAGCAATGCGTTAAACGCCTGCGAGGTTATCTGGTGCGCTTCGTCTATAATATAAATTTTATACTTTGAATTGGCACTTGAGAACTTTACGTTTTCCCTTAAAGCCCTGATCTCATCTATGCCGTTGTTTGACGCTCCGTCAATTTCTAAAACGTCAATGCTCGAACTTTTTGAAATCTCTAAACAGTTTTCACATACTCCGCAGGGTTCAATTGTCGGACCATTTTTACAATTCAAAGCTTTAGCAAGAATCCTTGCCATAGTGGTCTTACCACAGCCTCTGGGTCCGCTAAATAAATAGGCATGGGCAACGCGTTTCTCGCAAATCGCATTTTTAAGAGTCTGCGAAATATGTTCCTGTCCGATAACTTTATCAAAATTTTGCGGTCTGAATTTTCTGGCGAAAACAAGATATGACATAAAACAAATATCCCTGATTCATTTTTTATACTGTAATTCTAGCAAATACTCATTTGATTGTCTAAGAAAACAAATTCTTGCTAAACCATTACTCCCTTTTCTACGATGTCATTTTAATATTGCCCATTATCTTACCGCAGAAACAAAAAAACATTTTTACTATAACACATTATAATAGAAGTTTTAATATCATAAATATTTACCATCATGGATATTAACGACTCTAAATTAGATTCGAAATGGCAACCATTAAATACTGATTGTATATATAATTTATAACCTGCCGTTATATGTCCGTCCAACAACATACCTCTCATTTTAGACTATCCATTCTTCAAGAATAGAGACTCGTTTTCTGACAATTTTTTATCTTAAGAGACGGGGGGAGAAAAGCAAGACTGGCAACACCGGTACAAACTCCTGTTTAATTATCCTGTGCTGACAAAAAAACTTATGGTTAAGCTAATAGATATTGAGTTTTACGAAACAGATGTGCAATTTAGGAAAGGCAGTTTCCCTACAAAACAAATATAAGTCGACAGAGCAGTCTTTTCAGAAAGACTGAAAACAATTGCAGTTATAATTAAAGAATGAAAAGTATCTAAATTCGAAATTAATATTTATATTGCTATCATTTATTATAATAGAAATTATTTTAACAATCTCAAAGTTTTATGATATAATTCAACAGTAACATTTAAGTAAAGAGAGGAAGGTAAGACCTCTTGCATCTTCCCTAAGGAGAAAAGCATAGACATATAAAATAGGAAAGCGGATGTGGGCAAAATGACAGACATTCAGTGCGGCATTATTCGGAGATTTGCGTAATCTAGGCTCGTAAGGGGAAAATAAATGAAAAACCTTTTACTTGTGTTGGGTTTAGTCGTATTGTGTGTGTCATTTAGATGTTCATAGCTGTATCAAGGACACAGGTGACAGAACTGAGTCTTTTGAGGAAATATAAAGTCAAAAAAATGAGGCTCAAAAGACATATCTTGACGCCAAAAGAAGACATCATGTTGCCAACTATAAGTCGATTTAAAAGCCAAACAGATTGAGAAGAAGCTTCACAGGGAAAAATAACAGAAAACAAAAGAAAGATTATTTTAATTTATAAGATTTATAAAGTACCTATTAATCTTACGCAAAGGGAGTTTGTTTATATAGTACATTAAGCTGTACAACAAAAAAATTATGGAAAAATATTCTGATTTAAGTGGAAATTCTGGAGTTTCTGAATTTGAAATTGGAGACGATTATATTAAAGTTAAATTCAAAAAAACACCCAAGAAGATTTATCTTTATACTTATAATAGCAGCGGAAAAGATAATATAGAAGAAATGAAAAAATTAGCCAAAGAAAAAGGTAGAGGTCTAAACACTTATATCAATAAAAACATTAAAAACTCATATGAGAAAATTATAGATGAGGAATAGTGAAGATTAAGAATATAGTCAATATATACTTTGATAATCCTATGCCATTTGAAGCAGATAATATTAAACCTTTAAATGGCATAATAGGATTGTATTTTATTTTTAGTCCAAATAATCAAATTCAATATCCTTTTGACAAATCAAAATTACTTTACATTGGAATGAGTGAAAAAAAAACAAATGGCATAGGAAGCAGACTTATTGGACATTTTGAAGGAAAATCAAAAAACATAGGGCTAGTTAATTATAGAAAAATAAAACCGTTATGGTTTACATATATAAATTTTGAGGTATTGAAAAATATTTGGGAATTCCGAGTCGAAGACTTAGAAAGCTACTTTATTTTAAACTTTGTTGAAAATTTTGGCGTCTATCCCATCTGCAATAACAAAACTGGATTAAAAGTACTTAATAATACTATTTTAATAAACTTTAAAATTAATTGGAGTTATTTTAAATGAGAACAAAAGAAAATAACGTAAAATCCGGGAAAGAAATTTTAGATGATTTCTTTCAAAATATTTCTTCAATTAAAGGAGTAGACGACAAGATTGCAAACATCTTATCGGAATTATATAAAACCGGAAAATTTACTGAAAAAAACATAACCAATAAAATAGATGAGATAAGACAGGAAAATGACAATTAAAATCAAAGATATAAATATTTCTGGAATAAGAGGTATAAAAAATACTATAAATTTACCATTAAATGAAAAATCTGTCTTACTATACGGCGACAACGGTACAGGAAAAAGTAGTATTTCAGATTCTATAGAATGGCTTTATACTGATAAAATTTCTCATTTATCAAATGAGGAGATTGTTTTAAAAGATGCCTTGCGTAATTCATATATATCAAAACCAGATGTATCTAAAATTTCTATATCATTTAATAAAAAGCTTAATAATATATCAAAAAGTTTATATTTCGAAAGGGAAAAGTTGGTTCATAAACTATCAAATTCATCAGACAGCTCTTTTAGTAAATATTTAGATGATTCAAAAAATGAGAACTTGTTACTCAGATATCAGTCGCTACGAGATTTTATAGACCAGACTAAAAGCGACAAACTGAGATATCTATCTGATATCATAGGCTTCTCCGATGTAACAAAAATTAAAGATATCCTAAAAAGAACATTCAATTCAATAAAAAATGAAATAAAAAATCAGAACTTTGAAGCTCAAAGAGCAACTCAAGAAAAAACATTAATTTCTAAAATAGGGGCAGCTGTAAGTCAAGAAAAAGATCTATTTAAAACAATAAATGAAATTATACTCCCCCTAAAAACCGGCATAACTGTTAGTTCTTTTAAAGATATTGATTCGGTATTAAATCATATAAAAAAATCATCTAACACAAAGCAGTCAACGGAATTAAAATCTTTAGAAGATATCAACAAAATGCTTTCTACTCTTAAAAGTGAGATACCCCTTTTTACAAACGAATATCAAAAATATTTTAACGAGTTTAATAAAGCTGCAAAAGATATTAAAAGCATAATACAAGCTTCCCTATATGAACTTTTAAAATCAGGAGAAGTCGTTTTAAACAAAAAATATCACAAAGAAAACAGTTGTCCTTTATGTTTACAAACTAAAAATCTTGATGAATTAAAAACTGATATTCAAAAACGTCTTGAAGGAATTGAAGACTATTTAAAAATAAATGAAAAATATGATAATACAAAAAAATTGGTTTTAGATATCTCAAGTGAACGATTAAAAAGAATTGAAGAAGTAATATTGAGAAATCCTTTAATTAATGAACCTTCGCATAACAATGTTAAGCAAGCAATAGAAGAATTAAAAGTTAAATTTTCCAATTACCAAAAAGCGGCAAAGGAAGAAGTTAAGTCAGGAAATAAACTGCCAAATGATGATACTTTAATTCTAAAAGATGAAGATTTTAAAATACAAAACACAATCGCTCAAGAAATAGAAGCAATTAAAATATCTATTAAAGATGACAATACCACGGAGACTTTTGCCAATATATCAGCCGCTAAAGATGCATTTTTACAAATTAAACGATTCGAAAAAGATAAAAACAATTTAGAGCAACAAAAAAAATCATTGGAACTAATTTATAATGAGTTCATAAAAAAGCAAAAAGAAGGATTAGAAAATTTTATATCTATTTTTTCTGATAGTATAAATGATTTTTATCAATATATGAATCCCGAAGACCTATTTCAAGAAATACAAATTACTACTATTGAAAATCCTGACGGCGACAATTTAAAAGGCATCACTATCAAATACAAATATAATGGCCAGTGGGAATCGTCTCCGCAAAAATATTTTAGCGAATCGCATTTAAATTGCTTTGGAATATCATTTTTCTTAGCTTCTGTGAAAGCTTTTAATAAGAACAATAAATTTTTTGTTTTAGACGATGTGATTTCAAGTTTTGATACAAATCACAGAAACAAATTTGCAGATTTATTATTTAATAAATTCTCTGACTATCAAATAATTTTACTTACGCATGAATCTGAGTGGTTCAATTATATTAGTCAAAAAGCAAGAAGAAACAATTGGCTGATTAATGAAATAAAATGGGATAAACATCAAGGAGCATATGTTGACGAAACACTTACTTTAAAAGAACGTATTGAAAAAGAACTTGCAAAAGGCTCTCCTGAAACAGCGGGTAATCTAATAAGACAACATTTAGAACACATATTAAAGAACATATGTTCCAACTTAGAAGTAAAAGTTAGTTTTAAATTCAATGACACTAATGAAAAAAGAATGTCTAATGAATTGATTAGCGAATTAATATCAAAAATCAAGAAACACGCCTCTGAAGATTTAAAATCCAAAATCCCAACAATAAATCAAGTTGCCTTATTATCATCTACATTAGGGAATCAGTTCTCTCATGACAATCCATCCAAGCCCAAACTTGGCGATTTAAAAGCTTTTTGGACAGACGTACAAGAATTTGAAAAAATATTTAACTGCCAAGACTCCAATTGTAAAAAACCACAAATATCAATAGAAAATTATGATAAGAGAGCGAAGCAAATCAGCTGCGATTGCGGAAAAACAAAGTACGCTTGGGACAAGTAAGAACATTAAGTTTCTATTATCTTCTTTCTTTTTAACGCTAAATATCATTATCTAAAGTTGTCTATAAAATCAAATTACAAAAAATACATTTTTCATATTTTCACTATATCAAACTTTTGATTTTTTTATTCGAACTATGCGCTTTATTAAAAATAGAATATAATTATTTATAAAAAACTCATTTCAATATAATAGTTTTTAACTCCGATATCTACAACTGAATTCTTTTGCCTTTCTTAAAATATTTTGAAGTGCAAATTTTATTTTTTTGCATAAAAAACTAATAATTTAAGCAAGTCCTTTTCATATCTATATGTCCATTCTATTCGCCGTATAAAGTACAGACAAAGGGAGAATCATCAATATCAAATCTCCTAAAATCCATACATGCTCTCTGCCTTTTAACACTATTACAATTATATTTCTCATGTTATATATCAATAATTTCATAAATCATATTAAATAAAACTTCTTTATTTAAACTCTTAAACATACTGAAAGGATATAATACATATTTATTATTGTTCGCTATCATCTAATATTTATTTCATTGTATTAACATTTATTTTCGTATTTATACTCCTGCGGAATAAATAAAAAAAGGATCAATTCTAACTTTTCGCTTAAATTGCCGTTCTTTTTATATATATACCACCACAGGCATTTGCTATTTCTATCCATAATATACAACAACGATGCAATTAAAATTGTTCTTTTGCGGCAATTAATTCCTCGATATCCCAATATATATACTTTTTCCTATAAGATCCAATAGCAAAATATGCATTTGCAAAATAATTATGCGTAGTTATTTTATTCATTATATCTCTGATAATTTCAATAATTTTTTTCTACAGAAATATCAGCCGAATTAAACAATTCTGAACCACAAGTATAGTTGAATCTTTATTAAAAAATCTGTTTTTAGATGTAAAAAATCTTGAGAATAAATGGATTCTAAAAACTTATAATTGTGGCAAAATATTACTCATAACTTTTAATTATCTCAGATAAAATTAATGAATCTAAAATCAGGCTCTTCACAAAGTTATTTATATTTTTCAAAATAATTATTAATCTCATCGCTTAATTCAATACCGACTTGTTCAAAGCAGTCTAATAAATCTTTATAACTACCTTCGCCGCTTAAAAAATCCCAAAATTCCTCAGCTACTTTTAGCTCATTTGGGATATCTAGCATTCCAGCCATTGTCCAACGGTCGTATGGCTTTGGTTCATAAGGATTATATGGTATTGCTATAAGTGTATTCACTTTTACTTTCGGATTTTCTGCAAATATTGCGGCAACCCATTCTAATAATGTTCTCTTAAACTCTTTAAAATTACCTTTATTGGGTTTTGCCGTTTTAATATCAAATAAGAACTTTTCACCATCTGAGTTCTCAAGAAAAACACCTATTCTTGTAAGTTTTACTTTGCACATTCTACCTTCTTGACTCACTTTTCTTATTCTCTCTGTTTCCTCAATTTTATTTGGCTTAATATTTCCTGCGGAAATATCATCAATAATGTATTGTATTTCTCTTTGAGATCCATCACTGATCTGCATTCCTGCATTTTTCTGTCCGGCGACTATCCTAAAATTAGATTTTGCTAATTTAAGAGCAATGGGCTCAAAAATAGTAGTCCCAAAATTAGTATTTAAAGAATGGATAAAAGAAAATAATGCCATTCTATCTTTACCCAATAATCTTGTATGAAATGGCATTGAAGCAGACTCAGGTTTATAGTTTTCAAATTTGGCTCTGAGACTTTCTTTTAAAATTTCTTTCATTTCTTTTTGCTGTTCTTGATTTAAAGACATTTGTTTTCCTTTAAATGAAAGATCATTTCGGCATAGGCACCCTTGCTCTTTTCTGTGCGGTTTAATACAGGACGTTTAAAAATATTTACAATTTTCATTTCCGATTTCTCAGCAATCGCAGGATACAAATTATACTTGTCATTTGCTACCAAAAAGACATTATAATTTTCTTTTAAATACTTTTTGCAATTATTTAAAACTGTTGAAATATTTTCAACATATCTTCTTTGTGCTTCTTTTCCTTGCCCTTTAAATAATGGACCTATTTCAAACTTATCGTTTCTTTTAAAACCAAATAAATCATACGCATAAGCGTGCTGTTCATGATAATCTATAAGTCCTACATAAGGAGGGCTTGAGAATATTCCTGAAATTTTTTGCTTGTTTAATATATCTAAAAAGTGAGTTTTCTTTTTAGAAAGCACTGACAAAATATCAATTACTCTGGCGTCTCCGGATAAACAGTATTGATATGTCTTCGTTTTTAATTTCTCGAACTCTTTTATTCTTTTGACTGTATCTTTTGAATAAGTTTTCCACCATTTCATAATCGAAAATATCGGCTTGCAAATTTTTCCGTGTTTAGAACAATAATAAGTCGCCAATATAGGTTTTACCAGAGTTGCTAAATCAAAATGGGTAGTAGCTCTACATGAGCGCATTGTGCGACTCAAAATCAAAACTAGAATGTTTTTATTATTAGAATCTTTAGCTTTTTTTATCTCTTCAAAAACAAAATTTATCTCATATATGATATTTTTAAAGTACCATTTTTCTATAAAAGTTTTAGGATTTTGCTTGAAAAGTTCTACATTATACTTTTTGATTAAGTCTTTATAGATCGAGAGAAATAATCTCTCTTTCTCTTGTCCATATTTATCTTCGTCCATAAACCCTCGTTTAAGCTTATACTTAAATTCGGGCACAGGGAAATATTTATTGTTAAATTCTTTTAACTTTTCTATAAGAGTTTGCTCAAATTCAATATTTTTTAAGAATATGGGATTTTTAATCAGTTTTTCCGTAATTACATTTATACTTTTTTCTAACGAAATAATGTCATATTTACTAATCTTACAATTTGCAATAAAAGAGTTAAAAGACGAAATATCTATGCCTATTGCATGCATGCCGAGTTCATTTGCTTGAGCAAGAGTTGTCCCGCTGCCACAGAAAGGGTCTAAAACAATATCATTTTTATTAAAAAATTCTTCTTTTTTAAATTCATCAGTATGGTCATCTAAGAAGTATTCTACAAGCTGAGGGATAAATTTACCTTTATAAGGGTGAAGTTTATGAACATGCTTTGTTGTATCTGATTCCTTTAAATTGTCGAAAGATAACTTCCAATTCAAATCCTGCCCGAGTTTATCTTTCCAAGCGTGTTCTCTTGATTTATTAAATGAATAATAATAGTTCTCAAGTTCTGATTTTAGAACTTGAGTTGAATTGTTGTTCCCGATTTTGCGTATACATCCATACTGGATCAAATAAGAAATATTAGAAGTTGTAATTTCTTTTCCAAGATATTGACTTGCCCACTTACTTGCTTGCGAAATGGTTAAGTATCGCGCATTGTTTTTCATGTTAATATTATATAAAACCCTTTAAATTTGTTTAAAACGTAGAAATTACATATCTTATCCTTTCATTATCTAAAATTCAAATCGATATGCATAGTTACAAAGAAACTTTATAACTTACATTTATATACTTTTTAAACTTATTCTCTCTTTCAAACTAATAACTATTCGCAGGTATTTCTTTTTTAATACACGTTCATAATAATCTAATAATGGCAACGTCAAGTTTTCTATTGAAAATAAATTATTTGCTTGTAAATGTTTTTGTTTTGCAGTAAATATAAAAATATCTCCATAGATATCAAATCTTTTTATAATTCCTTCTCTACTACGATCCTGTAAATTAACATCAAATTTAAATAATTTATTTTTAGAAATAATTGCAAAACAATGATTAATTTCGGGTAAAAGGTAAATAAAGATTAAATATACCGGATTAAAAAAACTAATAACCCTTTATTGCTAATTTCCAAAGACTCATTAATGCAATAAAAGTTAAAAATGCAGCCAATATAAAATTAAAATCTCCAATTTCATATTTAATTTTACTATACACAGTTTATGAAATTATAGCCGCAGCCGTAAAATAAAGACTTAGAAATGCCGCTGCTATTGCAGCTATTCCAAAAACCGAACATTTTATCTTGATTTATACCCTAATACTTAAATATTTCTGACATATATATAATAAGGATAAAACCTCTAGTAATGAATATTTCATTTATTTTCGCCCAAGAGATGATTTAAATTCCAAAATATTTTTCAAAAAATACTTTTAGTTTTTCTAATACTGTATATCTCTTTTTAGCAAGCGCATTATCCTTTGTAAACATATCGACAGGCGGCAAAATATTTGCAAACGCCGTTCCTTGTTCTCTTATCTCACCGTCGCGAAAGGCGTCTTCTATAAATTTTTTAGTTTTTTTCTCTTCTAATCTTTCTTCTTTTATAATTTTGTCTAAATCTTGCGCTTGCTGCTTGCCTGCAAACTTTTTCCAATCGTCATTGATATTTGTTTTATTGTTTATAGTTGCAATAAAGTTTTCTATAAGCTCTCTTTTACTTCTTAGCTCAATGCTTGAATTTATTGCCTTTTCAATGTGATTTAAAATCTCTTTACCTTTTATATTGTCTTCTTGGCATTTTGCTATTAAATTCAAGATATAATCAACGTTGATTTCAATTTGCTTTATAAGCTCCATTTCAAAGACAATATCGTCGTTAATATTTTCTTTATGGACATCTTTGCCTTTTCTTAACTTCTGATAAAGGTCAATATACGAGCTTTGATAGTCCTGAAAGTCCCTAATACTCAAAATCTCATTGCCAGCAAACTCGTCAAAAGAGGTTAAAATGTTTTGTACCTTTAAAATATCTCCGTAAAGTTTTATAAAATCCTTTTCAGCCTGCTCGCCTGCAATATCAACCGGCAGCGGAAAGTTTTCTTTAAGTTCGGCAATCAATTCTATATATCCTCTTTGATATTTTCCACCCTTTTCAAAACCTTCGTAATATTCTTTATAGGATTTAAGTAAAACTATTCCACACGCGTCCTTATCGCCAAATAAGGCAACAGCTTCGTTGGTGGCATTTTCTAAATCACGGAAACAAATTATATTGCCAAAAGTTTTAACAGAATTTAAAATGCGGTTAGTACGGCTAAACGCCTGCAAAAGCCCGTGTTGGCGTAAATTTTTATCAACCCATAAAGTATTTACGGTAGTAGCGTCAAAACCAGTTAAAAACATATTGCATACTATCAATAAATCAACTTCGCGCCTTTTAACTCTTTGAGACACATCTTTATAATAATTTTCAAACTTATCTGATGAAGTGTCAAAATTAGTTTTAAAATAAACGTTGTAATCTTTTATGGCATCGTCAAGAAAATCTCGCGAACTTTTATCAAGCCTTTCCGCGTCAAAATCTTCGTCAGGCAAAATTCCGTTTTCTACTTCGTCCTCGTTTGTAACAAAACTATAAATTAAAGCGATTTTTAACTTTTTCGCGGCGGATAAGTCTGCTATCTGCTTCTTAAATTCCAAATAATATAGCTTTGCTGCTTCAATGGAGCTTACCGCAAAAATGGAGTTAAACCCAGCCATACTTCTATCTTTTAACTTATAAAACTGATTACGTTTTGTCTTTTGGTCAAAATGCTCGCAGATATATTTAACAATTTCCGTAATTCTCTCAGACGCGCTTTCCGCTCGTTTTATATCAATGGCGGATACCTTTTTATCTTTAATGTCCTCTTTTATTTTTAGAGTATTTACATAATCAATTCTAAACGGCAAAACATTTTCGTCGATTATAGCATCCATTATGGTATAAGAATGTAATTTATCGCCGAATGCCTGCTCTGTTGTTTTTAACTGCGGATTGCCGCCCGACGACGAATTTGCCGCAAAAATGGGCGTGCCGGTAAAGCCGAATATATGGTAATTTTTAAAACTTTTTATGATTTTGCTGTGCATATCGCCAAATTGCGACCTGTGACATTCGTCAAATATTATTGTAACATGCCTGTTAAAAACGGCATGAGCTTTATTATCTTTAATAAACCTATCAAGTTTTTGAATTGTAGTAATAATAATTTTGACGTTATGGTCTTCAAGTTGTTTGCTCAAAACTTTCGTTGAAGTATTGCTGTTTGCAGCGCCTTTCTCAAACCTGTCGTATTCCACCATAGTTTGATAGTCAAGGTCTTTCCTATCAACCACAAAAAGCACCTTATCCATAAATTCTGATTTACTTGCCAGCTGTGCGGCTTTAAAACTTGTCAGCGTTTTACCGCTTCCTGTTGTATGCCAAATGAACCCGCCCGCTTTTACCGTCCCTAACTGCTTTAAGTTTTTGGACATCTCTATTCTGCTTAAAATTTGTTCTGTAGCCGCAATTTGATACGGACGCATAACAAGCAAATCTTTTTCAGTTGTAAACACGCAGTATCTTGTAAGCAAGGCAAGTAAAGCATGTTTAGAAAAGAACGTTTTTCCAAAGTCCATTAAATCGGCGATTCTTTTATTTTTAGCGTCTGCCCACCAAGAAGTAAATTCAAAACTGTTAGATGTCTTTTTGCTTTTACCTCGCCCGTCTGCGGACTGCTCTTTTAAACGCCGGCGTCTTACGGTGTTGGAATAGTATTTTGTATGCGTGCCGTTAGAAATTACAAATAACTGCACAAACTCATATAATCCGCTCTCAGCCCAAAAACTGTCATACTGGTAACGGTTTATTTGGTTAAACGCTTCTTTAATAGAAACGCCGCGTCTTTTTAACTCAATATGAACTAACGGCAAGCCGTTTACCAAAACTGTAACATCATAGCGATTTTTTCGCGTTCCTACGGCGCTGTATTGATTTACAACCTGCAAAAAATTGTTATGGATATTATTTTTGTCTATGATATATATGTTTTTCGGACTTGCATCGGCGCGCTTTAGTGTATAAATAAAATCTTCTTGGATCTTGCGGGTCTTTTCTACAATGCCTTCATTTTTGTTTGCAAGGTAACTGTTTAAAATTTGCTGCCATTCGACGTCGCTAAATTTAAACGACCCGGCGGCACCGCAGACCGATTTATCGGCGCGACAATCCAGCGCGTTGTTAAGTTTTTCAAGTTGTTTGCGTAAATTGGCAAGTAAATCGCCTGAGTTTTTAATTTGCAAATGCTCATAGCCGTTGCTTTGCAAAAGTTTAATAAACTCTGCTTCAAGTTCTCCTTCGCTTTGGTATTTTTTGACATACTGATACTGCGCCTTATATTCAGCTACAACGGTTGAGTTTGGCTGTTCCATTACTGTTTTATATTTGGTCATTTTTTTATCGCCACTACAAGAGTCGGTTGGCCGCTTCGCGGCAGTCCACTTCTTTAAAGGCTAAAAGTTTATTTCTGTAATACTCATATTGCTTGCGCCTCGCGGAAAGCTCCGCAGGCAAACCAACTGAAATATCATTAACTAAGCTGTCAAACCTATCCAAAACACCCACTATTCTTTTTTGCTCTGACATAGGCGGTATTGGGATTTTCGTTTTTTCCACATTGGCATTATAAAGTCTTTTAATTGTGCCACCTTCTGTTTGCCAAGTAATAGTTTCATAAAGATAATATAAAAACTTATTCATTATTTTACTTTCATCATTATCAATCCAAACTATATTACTATCCTGGAAATAAGCAGGTTTGCCGTCATATATAACCCTTCTTCCAATCGTACCAGAAGCTGACAAAAGAATATCACCCAGCTTCGGAAAGGAGTATTTGTTTTTATATTCTTCATAAACTTCTTTTTTAATATAAGCATCTGCTTTTTTACCAAAAGTTCCAATTTTATAAAATGGTATATCCCCAACAGAAGAAGTTTGATTTTTCATAATTCTTTTACACATTGAAACCTTGCCTATCTCCCCTAATATTGCCCATTTTACTTGTCTTGTCTTGTCGCTTTCAAATGAGAGTAAACTATTGCGGTAATATTCATATTGTTTTGTTCTCAACTCAAGCTCCGACTCAAGCTCCGACTCAAGCTGAGTAAAAGTGTCTAATATTCGCACGATTTCTTCTTGTACCTCAATCGCCGGGACAGGAATTTTAATTTCCAAAATCTCACGCATACTCGGGTGCTTCAATCCCGAACCTCTAAAGTAACTTTCAATCAATCTATTTTTATCTAACAAAAAATAATAAACATATTTCAAACGAACATTTTCATCTCTGGCAACTGCTAAAATATTTCCGCTATCAACAAATTTGCCTTTACAATATTTCAAATTCGCTGAACCGCCAGATGGTATTGCAATAACTTCGTCATTATTCAAGTTATCGCCTACCAGTTCCTGTGCTGTATAACCATCAAATTGTCCCGTTGACAATAATCTGACATTATTTTGCACATTACAGCTCCCTTTTATATACAATGATTTTAACTCTGCCGCCGATATGTGTTTAAACGAGCGAACATTTGGTTGCTTTTCTTTTTCAACACCATCGAATCTCTTATCCCAAATTGTTAGTTTGTAAAGTTCCTTAAATTTCACGCCGTTGGGGCAATATTTTTTAATTAAATTACCTAACCGACTGGACTGCTTTGTCATAAATTCCTCGCGATGGCAGCAAATTTAGTCATTCTTACCTTTAACTATATTTTCTTTATAGTTTTCGACTTCTTCGTAGCAGTATGATTGCTCAATGCCTTTGATAAATATCTCACAATCGCCAATCTTATCAGTCAGAGCTTTTTTCAGAAGAGTTTTTACTTCCAAATCGTTTATCGGACTCCTTTCCATAGCCTGCAAATAAGCGATTTTATCAACTTTTTGCCAATCAACACAAACCTTTAAATTCTTTTTCAAAGTTAAGTCCAACCAAAGCCTGCCGCTTCTGCCGTTGCCTTCCATAAAAGGGTGGGCGATGTTTAGCTCAACGTATTTTTTTATAATTTCTTTAAAAGTAGTTTCCGGCATTGCTTCAATTTTTGCAAGACTTTCGTTCAAATACAAACTGCTTGCAAATCTAAACCCGTCTTTTGATATGTTCTGATTGCGGATTATACCGGCAAAATCATAAAGTCCTTCAAACAAACATTTATGAATTTGGCGCAATCCTTTTATCGTTCCGACTTCAATGCTGCTAATATCGCCGCTGCCAAATAATTGATACGCCTTTTTTTTGCTGAGTCCGTCAATTTGACCCATATTTTCAACTTTCTATTTCTGAAATTATTTTATCTATTTCCGTTCGCAGCCGCGCTTGCCTTGCCACTACTTGTGAAATTTCTACATTCAGCTTTTTAATGTCCACAACTTCCCGCTTGTCCTCCTGCTCCACATACGAACTTACCGCAAGGTTATAACCATTTCCGACAATATTGGCATTTGGTATAAGTTTGGCAAAATGCGCTATGTCTTTGCGCTCTTGGAAAGATTTTAGTATTTTATCAATGTTATTATTGGAAAGTTTATTCTTGTTGGTAATGCGTGAAAATTCGGCAGAAGCATCTATAAAAAGCGTTTTATTCTCTCTCTTATTCTTTTTAAGCACTATCACGCTTGTTGCTATGCCCGTGCCAAAAAACAAGTCCGGCGGCAGCTGAATAACCGTATCTACAAAATTATTATCAATTAAATACCTGCGGATTTTCTGCTCCGCTCCGCCTCTATATAAGACGCCCGGAAATGAAACTATTGCCGCAGTGCCGTTTGTGGAAAGCCAAGCAAGACAGTGCATAACAAAAGCTAGGTCTGCTTTGGATTTTGGGGCTAAAATTCCTGCGGGCGTAAAACGTTCGTCATTAATTAAAAGCTGATTAGCGTCGCCGTCCCATTTAACAGAATAAGGCGGGTTCGTAACGATTGCCTCAAACGGTTCATCGTCCCAGTGTTTAGGATCTTTTAGCGTATCGCCGTGCGCTATATCAAATTTTTCAAAGTTTATATCGTGCAAAAACATATTTATACGACAAAGGTTATAGGTGGTTATGTTTGTTTCTTGCCCAAAAAAGCCATTGCGGACATTTTCCTTACCGAGTATTTTGGCAAATTTTAAGAGTAAAGAACCGCTACCGCAGGCAGGGTCATAAACCTTGTTGACTTCCGTTTTGCCTGAAACGGCAATACGCGCCAAAAGTTCGCTGACTTCCTGCGGAGTAAAAAATTCGCCTCCAGATTTGCCGGCGTTTGCCGCATACATAGTCATTAAATACTCATATGCGTCGCCGAAGAGGTCAATAGCATTATCGGCATAATCGCCGAGCTTTAAACCGCCGATAGCGTCAAGCAGTTTTACAAGAAGCTCGTTGCGCTTTACAACCGTGCTGCCAAGCTTATTGCTGTTTACGTCAACATCGTCAAACAAACCTTTAAGGTTGCTTTCACTGTCCGCACCTTGAGCAGAACTTTCTATGTTTTCAAAGACATTTTTAAGAGTTTCATTTAAATTATCGTCATTTTTGGCTTTTCGGCAGACATTTTCAAAAAGCTGTGAAGGCAAAATAAAAAAACCTTTTTCATCAACCATCACTTTTCGTGCATTTTCTGCTTCTTCATCGGCAAGTTCGGCATAATTAAAATCTTTTTTATCAGCTTTCTGTTGTTTTTCGTTTATATAAGACGAAAGATTTTCCGAGATAAACCGGTAAAATAATAATCCTAAAACATATTGCTTAAAATCCCAGCCGTCTACCGAACCGCGCAGGTCATTAGCAATCTTCCAAATAGTTGCGTGTAAGGCTTGGCGTTCTTGTTCTTTTTTGTTATTTACGGCGGGGACTACGTTGTTAAGGCAAGTATCGGCAGTTGTTTTGGCATTACGCATATTTTAACTCATTTATCAAGTTCTTTATCCTCAGATTGTTCTAATCCAAAATTACTTCTTTCGCTATCATCTTGCCTATGCTTCATTACAATTATGCACAAATCTATTTTGCCTATATTATTTTACATTTTTTTATAGACAAAAGAAGCGTCACACTTCGCTAGAATGTCATTTAACTAACGTTATAATAGGGCAATGGGTGGCTGACGGGACTTGAACCCGCAACCTTCGGCTCCACAAACCGACGCTCTAACCAGTTGAGCTACAACCACCAAAGAAGAACGTCTCCGGCGTGAGTTGAACACGCAACCTACTGCTTAGAAGGCAGTTGCTCTATCCAGTTGAGCTACGGAGACAATTTGCAATTCAAGAATTGGATTATAACAAAAATAAACTTACCCCGCAATCTAAAAAATACTCTATCTTCCAGCATATTTTAAAATATTTCAAGGGTTTTATTTTGAAATCTATAATTGTCTTCGCGACCTCTAGACTTTAACGCTTATCCTATCAGTATTCGCTAGGGAATAGAGAAAATAAGAAGACTGTTCATTCAAGTTATGCGATTATACAAAGCGTGATTACTCAAGAAAAGAAAAAATAAGAAGATTTTTTAATGTTTCCGCTTTCAGCATTCAAAGAAAGCAAGAAAAAACAGGGAGATTTTTCCTTCAATTTATGCAACCGCACAAAGCAAGGCTGTTTTAAGAGAAGAGAGAAAAGATAGGGAAATCTCTCCCGATTTAATCAAAAAATTGTCGCCAACAGCTAATTATAACAACTTCAAATTAAGTTTAGGAAACAATATCATATGTTTGATTAACTCTTCTTAATTTGCATAAGCACAGTCTTTGAGTCTCTGTTATTTTAACAACTGTATCCGGATAAATAATTTATACTTAACAGTTTACAGTAAGCAGAATCCATACAAAAATAAACGTAAAAAAACAAATAATAACTTCGCCGCTTTTATAATCAAATTTTTGTCGGCTTATTTTATCTGCTTATAATTCTAACAATACTACTATTTCAATATGATATGTCTGCGGAAACATATCAACAGGCGTAATTTCTTTGACTTTATACTTGCCGTTTTCAACAATTAATTGCAGATCTCTTGCTAGTGTGGATGGATTGCAAGAAACGTAAACTATTTTTCTCGATTTTGACTCAAGCAGAAACCTTATAACATCTTTAGTAAGACCGCTGCGCGGCGGATCGACAACCACAGCGTCAGAAGGTATCTTATTTTCTTTAACCCAGTCTTCTACAGTTGAAGCATAAAACCCCGCATTAAAAACATTATTCGCCAAAGCATTTTCTTTTGCATCGTCAACTGCCTGCGCAACCTGTTCTATACCTATAACCTTTTTGACATTACCAGCCATTGAAACACCTATTGTTCCGGTACCGCAGTATAAATCAAGCAAAATATCGTTCTCCGACTGATTTAACAATCTTAAAACTTCGTTGTAGAGAATTTCAGTTCCTTTTGAGTTCGTCTGAAAAAACGAAAACGGCGAAATATTAAAAAAATAATCTTTCCCCCCTATATTAAGCTTCTCAGTAATAAACGGCTCCCCGTAAATAAGGGTTACTTTATCAGCCAAAACTGCATCAGATTTTCTTCCATTGTACGTCCAATAAATACTGCAGGAGAATCCGCCGAGTTCCTTCACAAGAATCTCCCAAAACGCTGGTTCATACTCAACGTTATTCGTAACTATGTTGATAAGAAGCTGATTGTTATTTTTTGCTTTACGCAAAACCAAATGTCTAAAAAATCCTTCATGAGTCTTATTGTTATACGCCGTAAGATTGTTTTCGTTCGCAAATCGTTTTACGGTTTCTGCGACTTGCAAAAAATCTTTATCCGATATAAAACAGGGCGGGACCGAAACATATCTGTCGAAACTCCCTTTACAATGAAATCCCAAATCTGTAACACCTTTATTATTAAAAAAACTGAATTCCACTTTATTTCTGTAATACCAAATCGAAGAAGCTGACAATATTTTTGAAACTGCCGTCCCGGTAAAACTTAAAAGTTCCGATATATATTTCTGTTTATACTTAATCTGATTTTCATAAGAAACATTTTGAAAAGAACATCCGCCGCAAAAACCAAAAGACGAACACAAAGGCTTTATCCTTTCAACAGATTCAGAAGTGATACTTTTAAGCAGACCTTCTCTGAATGTTTTTTTATCCTTCGTCACAAGGACATTCGCGATCTCGCCGGGAAGTAATCCTTCGGTAAACAGAACAGTTCCATCTGAACACCTACAAAGGGAACGACCCGGGAAAACAATTTTTTCAGCTTTGACATCAATAATTTTATTTTTCAAAGACATGGATTTGAGTATTTTTGCAAAGATTAAATTTCTTTTTGCGCTCTGTCCAATTTACCGCTTCATCTATAATTAGTAAACTGCAAAGGCAGCGAAAAAGATACCTGCTTTAAATAAGACATCACACGCTGCAAGTCATCTTTTTGGGGAGAAATTACTTTTACTTTCGTGCCGTCTATCTGAGTCTGGACTTTTATTTTTGAATCCTTTATCAGTTTTGAAAGTTCTTTTGCTTTATCAGACGGAATACCAGAAATAATTTCAACTGTTTGCCTTATGTATCCTTCAAAAGCATTCTCCTGTGCTTTATAGTCCAAAGATTTTATTGAAACGCCTCTTTTTGCAAAACGCCCTTCCAAAATATCTTTCAAAGCTTTCATTTTATATTCGTCGTCTGCAACTAAAATTATTTTTTTATCATTTTTATTTAATTCTATTGACGATTTACTGCCCTTAAAATCAAACCTGTTTGCAAGTTCTTTCCGCGCTTGATTAACGGCATTATCCACTTCCATCATATTCACTTCAGAAACAATATCAAAAGAAAACTTATCAGCCATACAATTAATCCTCCGTAAAATTACGCATCGCCATCTTTTTTAGAATTTCCTTTGACAACAATATATGCAAAAAAAACAACAAACACTCCCATAAACAGATATACCGGCCAGTCTGATGCAAAATTAATATACATTTCTCCCCTCCAATACCATTTAATGCCCGTTAATACAAATAATACACTTACGCTGCTATAATTTATTTATAAAATTCCACTGTCTTGCGGCAGGCAGTATTCTTTACATAGGACTGATTGAGAAAATTATCAAAAAAGAACTGTGTATTTACGGACTGACATAAAGGTATATAATATGATTTTATACTCTACTTGCTTTATTGTTTATTCTCAAGCGTTTTTTTGATTCCAGACGGGAGACATTGAACGCAGACTATTTACAGCTTTTGGTAAAACTTCAAGTACGTAATCAACATCCTCTCCCGTGTTATAACATCCGACGGAAAAACGAATCGCGCCCTGCGAAGCAACGGGATTAACACCCATTGCAGATAAGACATGCGACGGTTCCGCCGAACCCGTAGCGCACGCCGAACCCGTAGAAACAGCTATGCCTTTCATATCAAGCATAAGAAGCAAAGCTTCACCTTCTATATAATTAAAGCTCACATTCAAAATATTAGAAACGGCTTTGCTTCCACTTCCATTAATTATTACCTCAGGAATAGTACTAAGAATACCAGCTTTAAGTTTTTCCCTTAAATCAAGAATACGCTTATTGCATTCTTCAATTTTAGAACTTGAAATCTCAAACGCTTTTGCAAATCCCGAGATAGACGAAATATTTTCAGTCCCAGAACGAAGTCCGTTTTCATGATGTCCGCCGAAAGTTATAGGCGATATATTTGTTCCCTTTTTAACATAAAGAGCGCCAACGCCCTTAGGACCGTTGAATTTATGCGCCGATATTGCAAGTAAATCAATTCCAAGTTTTTCAACATCCAAATGAAGCTTACCCGCAGTCTGCACGGCATCCGTATGAAAATAAATTTTATTTTTTCGTTTTGCGTTGATTTTTTTTAATTCTAACGCAATCTCTTCTATAGGCTGAATCGAACCGACTTCATTATTTGCATGCATTATCGTCACAAGAATAGTATCGTCTTTTACGGCTTCTTTCAAATCTTCAACAGAAACAATTCCGTCTTTATCAACATCGAGGTAAGTTACTTCATATCCGTTGTCTTCAAGATGCTTACATGAATATAAAACGGCATGATGTTCAATTCTGCTCGTAATTACGTGTCCTTTTTTTTTATGAGCATTTAATATGCCAAATATAGCGATATTGTCAGACTCAGTGCCACATCCGGTAAAAAATATTTCTTCAGAGCTGGCGTTTAATAGTGCCGCTGTCTTCTTTCTTGCGTTATCAAGCGCTATTTTTGCTTGTCTTCCGAAATAATGAAGACTTGAAGCATTCCCATAAGTATCAGAAAAATATGACTGCATTTCTTTTATAACTTCAGGATAGACAACGGTTGTAGCACTGTTATCCAAATAAACTCTTCTTCGTTTCATTATTCTTCCTATTCTGTCATTTAGAACTTAATTCGAAACCTATCATCATTTTACAACAAACATTTAATCAAGCTAAGCTAACTACAAACGTAATAATGTAGATGTTGCGTGTTTCCTTTAAAATGTCTTCTGTAACGCTCTCAACGTTTTCGGGCATTCTAGGCTCCTATTTGCTAGGTGCAGGCTTGTAAACATATACAGAAAGCTCACCCTGCAATTTATAAACAGGTATTTTACTATCAATATTATTCCCCTCTTCATCAACATAAAAATAGCGTGTAGTTGTCCTTTTAGCAAAATACCAAGTATAAGAACTATCCATATCCCAAGCAAGCCCACAATATTTATAAACTCCACCATCATTAATTTGGTCACGAGAAAGAGAGACAAGACCTGCACAAGGACAAAATATTGCTCTTCTTTCAGGTTTGAAATATCTAAACACATCATAACCGCCAACAATAAGAGCAATAAAAGCAAAAGCATAACCGACAGCATTCAAAGTCCAATATAAAACTGAATTATTTACGTTAATTGTAGGAACATATCCATGCCAAGAAATCCAAGAGGAAGACACAGCACTATCAGACGCAGGCTGAGCCTCAGGTGTTGAAGCAGAAGCATTTGAAGTATCTGACGTCAGCGAATGCGTTGAGACGCCTTCGCTTCCTTTATCCTCAACAACAGCATTCGCAGGTCTTCCATGACTAAGCAACTTATCACAGCCAGACATCAGGCATATACATAAGCATACAGATATTATTTTTTTCATTTTTATATTGCACTTTTAAAATGTCTTCTGTAACGCTCTCAACGTTTTCGGGCATTCTAGGCTCCTATTGGTCAGGTGCAAGCTCGTAAACATACGAATCAAAAAGATGAGAATGATTCAAAGTATCACACAATTGATAAACAGGTATTTTACTATCAATTTCCTTATACGATAAAAAGTCAAGAAAGTAATAACGTGTAGTTTCCCTTTTAGCAAAATACCAAGTATAAGAAATGGTATCCTTCCAATAAAGATAACAATCTCGGTATTTGCCATGGTCAACTTGGGTAGGATTAGAAGGGACATAACCTGCAATCTTAGGCGCAGGAATAATAATTTCTTTAGGCTTGAAATATCTAAACACATCATAACAGCCAACAATAAGAAAAATAACAGCAACAGCATAACCGACATATTTCCCAACTGAGCTACCTGTATCAGCACTATCAGACGGCTGAGCAGACTTACTCGGCTCAGGTGTTGGAGCGGGAGTGTTTGAAGGTTTAGAAGCGGAAGCATTTGAAGTATCTGACGTCAGCGAATGCGTTGAAACGCCTTCGCTTCCTTTATCCTCAACAACAGCATTCGCAAGTCTTCCATGCCTAAGCGGCTTACCACAGCCAGACATCAGGCATATACATATACATATACATATACATATACATATAATTTTTTTCATTTCCATATTGCACCTTTTATAAAATAAAAATCAAAAGAGAACGCTTCCCAAATATGAGGATACGCAAATACTCGGATAGTCTCAAGAATATACTGAGCATACCAAATGCGAGAAATCACTGAAGGATTTTTTGTTATAAGACTGTATAACGATAAGCATGTATCTACAGCCAAAGCGGTTAAACTCATTTTTGTTATTATGCTTTCCGCTAGTTCCTTTTCTTATCTATAGCTTGCTTATTTTTGTTATGATCACACAAATTATCTGCAAATAAATGACTGCCATCGCCAGCTGAAACAAAAAACATACTCGTCGTGTCCGCAGGATATAAAACCGCCTTTATCGACTCTATCCCTGGGCTACATATAGGACCCGGAGGGAGTCCTAAATGCTTATAAGTATTATATGACGAATCAAATTTTATATCTTCAAAATTCAGCTTCGCTTTATTTATACCCATAGCATATAAAACAGTAACGCACGATTGCAATTTCATATTATTTTTTAATCTATTATAAAAAACCGCAGCTATCATTGCCCTTTCTTCCCGTTTAGCGGCTTCTTTTTCAACAATCGACGCTATTATAACTATATCTTTAAACGGAACATTAATCTCTTTAGCCCTTTTATACATATCCGGTGTAATTTTTTTATTAAATTCGCTATACATCATTTCAATCAGCTGCTCTTCGCTTATTCCATGATCTACAAAATATGTTTCAGGCATAAGATAGCCTTCTATATTCCTGTCTGCCGCAATTTTAACGAATTTTTCTTTATCAATATTTATCGTTCTTGAAATAATTTCTGCTGTCTGATTTATATTTTTTCCTTCAGGCACTGTAAAGCGCAAGAGGTTTCCCGAACCGTTCTTTAAGCTTCTCAGTATCTTAAACATACCATCGTTCTTGGAAAAACTATAAACACCGGATTTAAGCTTATTTTGTGTCTTTGTAAGTTTAACCAAACACAAAAATAACTTTTCAGAGTATATAAGCTTATTTTTTTTCAAGCGCGCCGCCGTCGCCGAAGCGCTGTCACCGCTTTGCACTCTTATTAAAACTTTATCGCCGGAGGCAAAAAAACGCATGCAGATAGGAATAAGAAAATACATTATAGCTATCAATAAAATAACCGCTACTTTTTTAATCACCGCTTCTTAAAGTCCTTCTTTACCGCTTTTTAAATATTCATTTTAGCTGTTAACAGCAGCTATTAATGCAGACTTTTTCTCTGAGTGCAGTTTTCGGAAACGATATGGCAGCAAAAGACAACCATTTTTTACAATGACGGATAAAAAAACAAACATATTTTTTGACAAAAAAACGACAGGATTGCCGCTACAACTCTGTCGTCTAGAAATAAGCGCCGCAACAGTATGCTGTATAATCTTATGAGAAATCCATACTCAAAATAAAATATCTCTCCAAACAATTAAAACCAGCATCCACAGCAAGGCATATCGCATTGTGACGCAGTTAAAACCGCCATCGCCAAACTGAACGCTAACTTTACTAACCTGCACCCTTTTTCTACTTTGCCGCTTGCATATCTAAATATGTCTGCAAAATCAGCGCTGCAGCAATTTTATCTTTGAGACCTTTACGTTTTTCTCTGGAAACGCCAGCGCTATCTATAAGCATTCTTTCAGCCTGTACTGTCGTAAGCCTTTCGTCAACTGTCGTCACCTCAACACCTGAAAGAAATTTAATCTCCCTAACAAACTTACGGACGACTTCAGCCATTGAACCTTCAGTACCATTCATATTTATCGGCAGTCCCAAAACAATTGTGGATACATCATTACTTTCTGCAATTTCTACAATTTCCAAAGCATTTTTTTTTAAAGACACGCTTTCAACAGTGCAAAAAGGACTAGCAGTAATACGCAGAAAGTCTGTCATCGCAATTCCTATTCGCTTTAAACCATAATCGACTCCCATAATTCTGCTCATATAATATACATTACATATTCAATCGTTTTTTCAGCTCTTCATGTATTGCTTCTTCTGCCCTTTTAGTCGTACAGTATTCAAGTATCTGGTCTGCAACTTTTACGACCGGTCCCTTGAAACATCTTTCCAAACAGATAGAAACTTCTATGCCTACGTGATCTTTACATTCGCCATTCTTTATAAAATCGACAATATGCTTTAAAATCTCTCTTGAACCTTTTTGCATACATCCGGTTCCAAAACACACGCTAACTTTAATACTGTTTTCTTTTGCGGGTTTGTGAATTTCAAATGTTTCTTTAAATCTCTTTTTATATTTATATTCGGTATGTAAATATTCATGAGCCGCACAGCTTCCCGGTTCTCCGAGATAATCCTCATATATCTTTTGAACGTACGGATTATCTTGAGGTCGGTGGAGTTCCATAGTTTTGTCGCTTTTATATAAAACTTCAGTTCTTGTCTTTCTTACCGATAAATCTTTATAAACAGGCTGTCCCGCTCCGCCTATGCATCCGCCCGGACATGCCATAACTTCTACAAAATCGTATCTCGATTTATCAGCTTTAATATCTCTTAAAATTTTCCTTGCATTTTTTAATCCATAGACGACGGCAATTCTAAGTTTCCTGTCACCAAGATTGACTTTCATTTCTCTTAAGCCGTCTTCACCGCGTACAAAATTGAACTGCTCAGTTTCGCTTGTCCCATATGAATTATTATTTACGACGCTTCTCAAAACAGCTTCAGTTACGCCGCCAGAATTACCAAATATTATCCCTCCGCCAGTTTTGAAACCCAAAGGCATATCAAATGCCGACGGTTCAAGCTCGCCAAAGCGTAGTCCCGCCTCTTCGACCATTCTTGCAAGTTCTTGCGTCGTTAAAACATAATCAATATCTAGAATACCGTTTTTTGAAAGTTCAGGTCTTCTCGCTTCAAACTTTTTTGCCGTACAAGGCATTATTGAAACCACAATTAAATCCTCTTTCGGAATCTTAAGTATCCCAGGCATAATCCTTTTTGCGACAGAGCCATACATTGCCTGCGGAGAACGGCAACTTGAAAGATTTGAAATAAAATCAGGATAATATTGTTCTATAAATTTCACCCATGCAGGACAACACGATGTAAACTGCGGCATATTCGTATTGTTTTTCAGACGTTCAGCGAACTCGTTTGCTTCTTCAACTATTGTCATATCCGCGGCAAACGAAACATCAAAAACTCTTGCAAAGCCCATAGAACGCAAAGCCGCCACAATCTTTCCAGCTATCTCGGTTCCATTGCCGCCGGCAAGTCCAAATACTTCTCCGATTGCCGCACGCACCGCAGGAGCTATTGCAACTATAACTTTTTTCTTTGAATCGCTTAAAGCTTTCCACACATAGCTTATTTCAGATTTAGGCATAATTGCACCTGTAGGACACACTCTTGCACATTGTCCGCAGTAAACACACCCCGACGACTCTAAATCATTTCCAAAACTCGGACAAATCACGAATTTTTGACCGCGATTTGCAAAACCTATCGCCCCTACACTCTGTATTTCATCACAAAATCTTACGCAGTCACCGCAAAGAATACATTTACCAGACTCTCTTACTAAAGAATATGTAGATAAATCTTTAGGTTCTTTGTGCATAACATTTTTAAATCTTATTTCATCAATGCCAAGTCTTCTCGCCAATGTCTGAAGCTGACAGGTTTCACTTTTTCCACACGTAGTGCATTCTCCATCGTGATTTGCAAGAAAAAGCTCCATTATAATTTTTCTCAATTCTATTATCTGCTCAGTGTTTGTCTTAATCACCATTCCGTTCTCAGGTGGAGTAGAACAAGCAGGAAGTATTCCTCTGCCTTCAATTTCTATCATACAAAGTCTACACGAACCGTAAACGCTGAGTTCCGAATGATAACAAAATGTCGGCAACTCTATATTTTCTTTCCTTATAACTTCCAAAAGATTTTTTTCACCATTAAATAAAACTTTTCTGCCATTTATCGTCAAATACTTTTCCATCAACCCAAACCTCCTAATCTGTATAACAAATTAATCTAACATTTGTTATACAACGCAAACACGATAATATATATGTTTAATGTTTAAGCTTTCTCTATTGCATTAAGTTTGCATGACTGCATACAAATACCACATTTTACGCATTTTATAACATCAATTTTATGCTTCTGCCCGCGTTCGCCGCTTATAGCCTTTACAGGACATTTCATTGAGCAAACCGTACAGCCGACGCATTTGTCAGTTATCCTATAGCTTATAAGATTTGCGCATTCACCCGCGGGGCATCTTTTTTCTTTAACATGAGCATCGTACTCATCTTTAAAATATTTTAACGTCGACAAAACCGGATTAGGAGCAGTTTTCCCAAGCCCGCATAGAGAACCTATTTGAACTGCTTTAGCAAGTTTTTCCAAAAGCGGAATAGTATTTTCGTCCGCTTTACCCTCGGTAATATCGTTGAGCATTAAAAGCATTTGTTTCGTTCCCTCGCGGCATAAAACACATTTTCCACAAGATTCATTTTGCGTAAACTGCATAAAAAACCTTGCAATATTTACCATACAAGTACTTTTATTCATTACCACAAGTCCGCCTGAACCTACCATAGCACCGACTCTTTTTAAAGAGTCAAAATCCAACGAAAGATCAAGGTGCCTTTCAGTCAAACAACCGCCTGAAGGTCCGCCTATCTGTACGGCTTTAAAGTTACTGTCTTTGACATGTCCTTTTTCATCTGTAACCCCGCCTGAAATGTCAAATATTATCTGCCTTAAAGTTGACCCCAAAGGAACTTCAATAAGTCCCGTATTCAAGACGTGTCCGGTTAACGCAAACGTTTTTGTCCCAGGGGAAGACGCAGTTCCTATCTTTCTGAAAACGTCTGCGCCATAATTTATTATCATGGGAATAGCCGCAAGAGTTTCAACATTATTTATCGTAGTAGGTTTTCCCCATAATCCACTCTGTGCGGGAAAAGGAGGTTTCGGCAAAGGCATTCCCCTTTTTCCTTCGACCGAAGCTATCAGCGCAATTTCCTCGCCGCATACAAAAGCACCGGCTCCTTCCATAACGTGAAGCGTAAAATTATGGTTTGATCCAAAAATGTTTTTTCCCAAAACTTTAATATCTGTAGCATCTTTTACCGCTTTTTTCATTCTCTTAACAGCAAGAGCGTATTCTGTTCTCACATACACGTATCCCTCATCGGCGCCAGTTGCTTTTGCCGCGATTATCAAACCTTCTATAACGCCGTGCGGATTTCCTTCCATAACACTTCTGTCCATAAATGCACCCGGATCACCTTCGTCGCCGTTACAAATAATATACTTTTTTGAAGCAGATTGACTTCTGGCTAAACTCCATTTTTTACCGACAGGAAATCCTCCGCCGCCGCGTCCCCTAAAACCTGATTCTAAAACCACATCGCATATTTCCTTATCGGTCATCTCCGCACAAGCTTTTTTTGCAGCTCTGTACCCTCCAATAGAAATATATTCTTTAATATTCTCGGGATCCATAATGCCGCATTGTTTAATAACCATTCTGTGCTGTTTCTTATAGAAAGGAATTTCATCTTGCCCTCTGCATACTTTCCCATTATCAGTATAACAAAGCCTATCTATAAGCTCTTCATTTTTTATGCTTTTCTCTAAAATTTCTTTTACATCGCTAACTTTAACTCTTATATAAAGTATCCCGGCAGGCAAAATATTTACAAGTGGACCTTTCTGGCAAAATCCCTGACAACCACTTTTAGACAAAAATGTTCCACTATTTTCTTCTCTCAATTCGATGTGTACATCCATTCCCAGTTCTTTCGCAGCATTTAAAAAACTTTCAAAAACTTTAATGGAGCCATTTGCAACGCAACCTGTGCCTGCGCAGATAATAATCCTTTTAGTTATATTTTTTCCGGCTTTTTGAACTGACTGGGCTATTTCATCTAAATCTACCACTATTTTACCTCCTCTTGACTCATTACTTTATCAATCAGTTTAACAACTCTATCGGAAGTCATCTGTCCGTGAACCTCTTCGTCCATAAGAAAAACAGGGGCAAGACCACATGCCCCAAGGCACGAAACCGTTTCAATTGTAAAAAGCATATCTTTTGTAGAGTATTCGAGTTCTTTTAACCCAAGCCTATTTTTTACCGCATCTATAAGACGATCGGATTTTTTTACGTGGCAGGCTATTCCATCACAAACTTTTATGATATGTTTACCTTTAGGTTTTAAAGTAAAATGCGCAAAAAACGTTGCGACCCCGTAAACTCTTGCGGGAGAAATTTTCAGTGATGACGCTATAAAATCTAAAATGTCTTCCGGCAAATACCTGTATTCTTCCTGAACCGACTGAAGAATAGCTATCAGCTTCGACTTATCAAAACTATTTTCTTCAAGAATCCGGCACACTGCCTCAAACTTACCGTAATCTGATTCCATTTGCTTACTCCTATGAGATTTTATAACAAATAACAAGCACTGCATTCCTGCATCATTTAACTTAACGTACTTTGATGCATTTTACCGTCATAATAGATTTGACCTATCATTTTATTCTATCACAATTATTTCGTTTATAGCGATAGACAAAGTTCGAATTGATATTACGCCAGCAAATAAATTTTTTTCTTTAGTCAAAAGACAAAAAAGTAGATTAAATATTTATCCAATAGTTATGGATATTATATACTTTTTATATACGGAATAAAAGGATTTATACTTGCTTTTGTTATCTTTATAGTTAAACACACTCACGTCATTTTATTTTTCAGCAAACATTTAAGACTTGCAAATAATTAAAACTTCAGAAGCATATATAATAATCACACCGTTCTTTATATAAAATCGAAGTACTTGTTTCCATTCTGGTTTTATGTTTCCGCTGTGGATATTTATAGCTAAGCGCTAAACAAGGCTTAACTCTCAATTAATTCTGATCCTTTCAAATGTTAAAAAACATAGATTTTAGCCATAGAAACCCGATATAAAAAACAAGCATAGAAACACTTACGACTTAAATTTATCAACACAACCAAAGAAAAAGAGCCTGTAGTTTTCTACAAGCTCTTCATTAATCACATAATAATTATTTCTCACTAAATCTTGTTGTTTTAATTTTGAGAAAACCACTTCTTTTATAAGAAGGTGATAAAATCAAACGCCCGAAGTCCAGACAGGAAAATTATCGAACCATTTCAAAAAGCGTTAAACAACCTTCAAGACGAATGCTTGTACAGGCGGAACTATTACAAGGAATGGAACAAACCACCCAGCTTTTCAAAATAATATCAATTACTCTATAATGTCACAATGTGGCTAAAGCCGTTAAATTACCAGCTATGTGCATTATCTAACTCTGTGTAATGTTGTTTTTGGCGGCGAGTGTGTTGATGTGCCGCACAAAATTTTTGCCTGTAAACAGTGATGGAAATAGCAAGTATTGCCTGAAATAGCCGAAATTATTTAGAAGTATCGATATTACTTTTTAACAATTTCTATTATTTCTATTATATCGAGCTACTTTTTTTCTGTTTTGATATAAGATGCTTTAATATTATCGGAGTAATAAAAGTCGTAAGCATCATAACTGCAACTAAAGCACTGTAATCTCGCGTTCCAAAAACATTATTTTTCAAACCAATTTCTGAAAATATTAATCCTACCTCACCGCGAGGCACCATTGAAACGCCTATTAAAAATTTATTTATTCCTTTTTTTAATACGGCAAAACCAGCAACTGCCTTACCTACAAAAGCAACAACAAAAAGTACTCCCGTTAAAATTAAAATTTCTCTGTTCGCAGCAACAAAAGGATTAAATGTGCTTATATCTACTTTAGTACCCATTACAACAAAAAATACAGGCACAAAAATCGCATAAATCGGTTTTATGCCTCTCTTTATTTCTTCGCTTTGTTTTATAGTTGAAAGAATAAGTCCAGCAACAAACGAGCCTACCATAGGAGCAAGCTCAATTTTAATTGAGAATGCCGATAAAACAAAACACAAAACAACACCCATAACAAATACTATATGAGCCTGCTTCATTTTTGAAACAAAATTAAAAACCGTAGGTACTATAAGCAAACCCACAGCAGTAGATAACGACAAAAACAGTATTGCGGTTCCGCTTATACGTACAACAGTCCCAAAACTGACGGCTCCTCCCGTAACAAGTCTCAAAACAACGGCAAGCATTGTAAGTCCTATAACATCGTCAATAACTGCAGCGCCAAGAACTATCTTTGCCTCTTCAGCTTCGAGATGTTTTAAATCCATGAACACTCTTATTGTAATACCTACAGAAGTCGCCGTAAGAACGGCACCGGCAAAAATTGCCTGTATATTTGTAAGTCCGAAGCGTAAAAATACAAAATATCCTAAAAAGTAAGGAACTATTACGCCAATAAACGCTACGGCCATCGCCCATCCGCTTGCTTTTAAAAATTCTTTTATATTGGTTGAAAGTCCGACTTCAAAAAGGAGAATTATTACGCCAAGTTCAGACATGTTTGACAAAACAGATGTTTCATGCACAATTCCTAAAACGCCAGGTCCTATAAAAATCCCCGCTAAAAGCTCGCCAATTATAGCGCTTTGTCCAAGTCTCAAAGCAATTTCCCCAAAAACTTTTGCAAAGAAAAGAATACTTGCTAAAGATATTAGGAAATCAAACACCTCATACACTATATCACTCCAGGAAATACATTACTATTCAGATTCAGATTCAGATTCAGATTCAGATTCAGATTCGCAATGCCGAAAAACTTGATTTGGAATTTAACTTAGCGCTTGCCGTTATCTGTTTGTCCAAGAAGAAATTGAATCAAGTTAAAAGTGAACAATAAAATTTAACGTTTTTTCCACGGCTTACCGCATGGAAAAGCCTCATGACAACCTTCTCTTAAGCAACTAGGTCCCGCATTAGAAAATAACAGCTCTGCTTTTTTTTTGACAAGTTTTAACATACGACGCGCCATATCATTCATTTCACCTTGCGCTCTGTTACAGCATCTCAATGAGAAAAAGTGTCTCAATTCTCTTGCATTCATCGTAACTATAATTTTTGTAGTTGAAGCATTAGGTAAAATACATCTAGCATCTTCCGCGGGAACACCTGCATCTAAAAATTCTTTATACAATTCTTTAACATTATTCTTAAAATCATTATATTTTTTTCGCAGGAGGGCGTTTTCTTTTATTGTCTTAGGACACACAAATTTAATGTCGTTCTCAAATTTTACATACCTCTGGCTCTGCACGGAAAAAGAGGCTATTCTGTGTCTTGTAAACTGCGCGAGCAAAGCACGCGAAACACCTTCAATTCCAAAAGTGAAGGAAGAATGTTCCAAAACAGAATGATGACCTGAAAAAATAATCTTATCAAGAAGTTCTTTGCTTTTCTCTTTTTTAAAATTCTTGAAGTTTTCATCAATGCTTTTAGAGCTATAACATAATCTTGCGGCTACAGCGCATATTTTTTCCGGATTACGAGTAAAATTTAAAAGTTTTACTTTCATATCTTTATAGTAAAATATTACATCCATTGACAAAAACATATGAATAAACTGATTTATCTACAACAAAGCCAAGTGGTGGAAAAACAATACAGCAATTAAAACCATTTTACGCCTTCTCTTACCTCTATAGTTTCTTCTCTTTTCCTTCCAAGAGAAATTAAATCTATCGGGGCACCGACAAGCTGTTCCAAACGCTTAACATATTTTCGCGCATTGATAGGCAGTTTTTCAAAATCAGTAACGCCTTTAACTTTCCCGTTGAATCCCGGCATTTCTTCATAAACTGGTTCAGCATATTTTTGAACTGTCCTTGAGGCAGGAAATTCTCTGTATATCTTACCTTTATATTTGTATGCAACGCATATCTTAATTTTATCTATAGCTTCCACACAGTCAAGCTTTGTAAGAATTAAATGCTTTATGCCGTTCACTCTTACGCTGTGTCTTACGACAACTGCATCAAACCATCCGCAACGGCGGGGTCTTCCGGTTGTCGCTCCGTATTCACCACCGTTTTCTCTTAAAAATTCTCCCATTTCATCAAAAAGCTCCACAGTAAAAGGTCCCTCACCGACTCTTGTAGTATAAGCCTTTACAACTCCTAAAACATTATCTATTTTTGTAGGACCGACGCCCGCACCGGAACATACGCCGCCGGCTATAGGGTTAGACGATGTTACAAAAGGATAAGTTCCGAAATCCAAATCAAGCAGGGTGCCTTGAGCGCTTTCAAAAAGTATTTTTTTATTTCTCTCTATCGCACTTTCAAGCATAACGCTTGTATCTGCAACAAAAGGTTCAAGAAACTTTGAAAGCTCTTCACGCTCTTTCAATATTTCCTCTTTTAAACCCGCAATATTCACTCCGCTATTTTTTAATATAGGCAATTTTTCAATAAAATTTTTCTCAAGTAAATCTTTAAAAACGTCTTCTTCTAAATAGTCAATAACTCTTATCCCTATCCTCTTTACTTTATCCGCATACGCGGGTCCTATCCCTCTTCTTGTGGTGCCTATTTTAACATTTTCATCTTCGAGAATTCCATCAATAATCTTATGATAAGGAAGTATAATATGAGCTTGCTCGCTTATAAAAAATCTTTCTCCAACGGGGATATGATTATCATTTAATATGGCGATTTCTTCTTTTAAAGCTTTAGGATCCACTACAACACCGTTTGTAATCAAGCAATATTTTTCGGGAAAGAGTATCCCTGATGGTATTAAATGAAGAATAAAAGGCTTATTTTCATAAATTAAGGTATGACCTGCATTATTTCCGCCCTGATAACGAACAATATAATCCGCCTGCTTTGCAAGATAATGGACGACTTTTCCCTTACCTTCATCTCCCCACTGCGTTCCTAAAACAACTAATGTTGACATGATTACCTTCCATAAAACAAAATAACATTAAACTCTTGAAAAAAACAAGGTCTAAATGATCCGATATTCGTTGTGACATGTCTTAAAAACAAGCGCTCCCAACGAGATTTGAACTCGTGTCGCAGGATTGAAAATCCTGTGTCCTAGACCCCTAGACGATGGGAGCAAAAAATGAGCCCGGTGCGATTCGAACGCACGACAACCTCATTAAAAGTGAGGTGCTCTACCAGCTGAGCTACGGGCCCATCACATGACATAAAAGGAATTATTAAAACTAATAACAGATTGCAGAATTGAACTAAATTACTATGAATAATGGATAATTTTAATAATTAATAATCTTTGAAAGATAACATAAAAATGCTTTTTTGTCAAATTACAGAATATAAATTTACCATTTCTATTGCGCTCATCGCTGCATCAGACCCTTTGTTTCCCGCTTTAGTGCCGGCTCTTTCAATGGCCTGTTCTATGGAATCCGTTGTCAACACGCCAAAAATCACCGGAACCTCACTCTGAAGCGATACAGAAGCAACGCCTTTTGAAACTTCGGATGAGACATAATCAAAATGCGGAGTAGCTCCTCTTATAACGCAACCAAGGCAGATTATTCCATCAACTTTTTTGTTTTCTGCAATTTTTTTTGCGACTGCGGGAATTTCAAAAGCTCCTGGAACCCAATAAACAGAAATATCTTCATCTGCAACTGAATGTCTTTTAAGAATATCCTCCGCGCCGCTTATAAGTTTATTTGTTATAAATTCATTAAACCTCGATACCACTATTGCAAATTTTTTCCCGTGTGCATTTAACTGCCCGCCAACAATATTCATTCTATCCTCTCTATCTTTTCATTTATGTTTGCCATTATAAACAACAAAGCAAGTATAACGATTGACTTCCTTAAAAATACAGAATACCGCAATTTTATAACGACAAATGCGAAATTATCGTTGATTTTACAATTATCTCCCCATTCACAACTCCTAAAGACAGCAGTACGTTCCATAATAAAATATTTAAACTGTCTCTAATATATGCCCCATCTTCTCTTTTTTAGTTTTTAAATATCCTTTATTAAACTCCGTAGGATTAATCTCCACCGGGACCCTTTTTGCAACTTTTAAACCGTATCCTTCAAGTTCTTCTACCTTTCTGGGATTATTAGTCATAAGATTAATACTCTTTATATCGAGTTCAGATAACATCTGAGCAGCTATTCCATAATCTCTTAAATCCGGCTTAAACCCAAGCGCTTCATTAGCTTCTACAGTGTCCATGCCTTTTTCCTGTAAACTATAAGCTTTAAGTTTATTTACAAGTCCTATTCCTCTGCCTTCCTGATGCATATACAAAACCACGCCTTGCCCCGCTTTTTCAATGGTTTTTAAAGCCGTTTTAAGCTGCTCACCGCAGTCGCACCTTAAAGAGTGAAATATATCTCCCGTTTCACATGACGAATGAAGTCTTACTAAAACGTCCTGCTCGCCTTTTACACTGCCCTTTACAATCGCAAGGTGAAAATCTTTCGTTATCGTATCTTCAAATAAAATAAGTTTAAAGTATCCGTATCTTGTAGGCAAATCAACGCTTACAAGTTCGTTGACAAGTTTTTCAGTCCGACGCCTATAATTTACAAGCTCTTCTATTGTTATAATCTTCAAATCGTGCTTCTTTGCAAACTCTATCAAATCAGGCATTCTCGCCATTGTTCCATCGCCATTCATTATTTCACATATAACTCCAGCAGGATAAAATCCCGCAAGTTTGACTAAATCAACAGCCGCTTCCGTATGCCCCGTCCTGACTAAAACACCACCTTCCCTATATCTCAAAGGAAATGTGTGACCAGGTCTCGTAAAATCTTCAGGCTTTGTAGTTTTATCAATAAGCTTCCTGACAGTAATAGATCTATCATAAGCCGATATGCCCGTTGTAGTACCTATTTTATAGTCGACAGACACCGTGAAAGAACAACCTTTTTTTTCTGTCGGCTTTTCAACCATATTTTTTATTTCAAGCTCTTCAAGCCTTTCATGTTCCATCGGAACGCAAACAAGACCTCTTGCATACTTTGCCATAAAATTTATAATTTCAGGAGAAGTTTTTTCAGCAGCACAAACCAAATCTCCTTCATTTTCTCTGCCGGGATCATCAACAACAATAACCATTTTCCCCGCTTTAATGTCTCTAATCGCATCTTCTACCGACGTAAAAATTTTGCTCTTCATATAAACTCCATTTGCATATACAATGCATCCGCGTTAAAAAAAACCATTTTCTTTTAACATTTCAAGCGAAATATTATCTGCTCTTTTACTCACAAACTTTTTTACGTATTTAGCAAGAATATCAGTCTCAATATTTACTTTACTCCCTTCTTTTTTAAACCGCATAATTGTATTATTAAAAGTCTCAGGTATAATAAAAATTTCAAATCCTAAAGTTGACACAGATGAAAGCGTTAAACTTATGCCATCAACCGCAACAGAACCCTTGTCAACGCAGTATGCGGATATATTTTCTCCGCAAGAAAATATAACTCTAAAAAAATGTCCAAGCTTCTCTATTTTTTCTATTTCAGCGGTACCGTCAACATGCCCGCTTACTATATGTCCACCAAACCGCGAAGACAATTTTATAGCGCGTTCTAAATTGACTTTTGAATTCTGTTTTAATTTTGAAAGCGACGTAATCCTATCAGTATTGGGACTGTAATCAGCAACAAAACCGTCTTTATTTACAAAGACTGCAGTCAAACATACTCCATTGACTGAGATACTGTCACCTTTTGTAATATCGTCGAGCTTTGTTCTAATTTCAATCTTAGAATCTAAAACACTTTTGACTGTACCTATATCTTCAATTAAACCTGTAAACATCTGCTATTCCTTCAGATTTGCTATTTTGAGGAAATGAAGCAATCAAAAGTTTATTTTCCCAAAATCTCTTAAAAGCTCTTTAACATTACCGTTCGGGTCTTCCAGAACTACACGTAAAACATCATTTAATTCGTCCTGTTACAAGCAAATCAAAGCCTACTTTTTTTACTTTCATATTTTTTACAGGCAACGATTCCGATATTTTTTTCACTCCCGCGCCACCTACAACAGAAATCGCAGTTTTGCCACCAGCTATCTTTGGAGCAATAAAAAAATATATGTCATTCACTGCGTTTGAAAATAAAGCCGAAGCAATTATTTCGCTACCGCCTTCTATTAAAATTCTTTTTAGCGAAAGATAATTTAGCTTTTTTACTACCACATTAAAATCTTTTCTTGCAGCATCAATATCAATAGGAGATAGAATTATTCCTTCTTTTTTCAAATGTTCCGGTATACTTTTGACATTCGAATCATAAATAACAATTGTCGGAACACATACATCAAACAAATGATGAGACTCCGGAAGCTTTAATTTCGAATCTATAACAACTCTTATCGGATTTTTTAAGTTTTTTGAATGCGTCGTAAGAAAAGGATTATCTTTAAGTGCCGTATTCGTGCCTACAAGAACTGCATCATAACGTGATCTCATTTTGTGTACAAAATTTCTCGATTCTTCTGATGTTATCCATTTTGAATCATATCCATAAGTTGCAATTTTGCCGTCTAGAGTCATCGCCGCTTTAACTGAAACTTTAGGTTTACTTTTTAAATACTTTAGATAATCTTTAATCAGAACTTCAGCTTGCTTTTTTAACAAGCCTTCATAAACCTCAATATTATTTTTCTGCAACACTTCTCTGCTGCCCGAGACATTGCTGTCAGGTATTGCGTAATAAACCCTCTTTATACCGGCTTTTACAATCGCGAGAGTACACGGAGGTTTTTTGCCATAACTGTTGCAAGGTTCAAGCGTAACGTACAAGTCTGCGCCTTCAGCATTTCCTCCTGCATCTCTAAGAGCATTTATCTCAGCATGATTACCACCGAAATGTTGATGCCACCCTTTTCCCACAACTTTATTATCTTTTACAATCACACAGCCTACTAAAGGATTGGGATAAACTCTGCCTTTTCCTTTTTTTGCAAGGTTCAACGCAATTTGCATATAATTATTGTCGTTCATATGAAACCCTAAAAAAATTTTCTCTGCGGAGGAAGCGCAAACGAACCATCTTTGCAAAAACTTTTGTCAATTATACTCATTTTTTGCCCGTTCTGTCAATCAATATTTCTGCTAATACGAGAATTTAGTATAATAAAAATATCAACAATTTTCTTTCAAAAATTACAATATTACTTGCTTTTATCGGCGTATAAAATTATGATATTCCTCAAAATATAAACGACGGAGAAAAAAATGACAGACAATGAAATGGTTAAAAGGCTTAAATCGGACTTGACAACTTATATGAAAGCTAAAGACATGGAAAAGTTAAACATCATAAGAGGCATACTCAACGAGATAAATATACGCGATATGAAAAATATTAAAATCAATAACGAAGAAGTTGTAAAAGTATTGAGAAGCGAAGTAAAAAAGCGTAAAGAATCCATTGAAAGTTTCAAAAAAGTCGCAAGACAAGATTTAATAGACAAAGAAAGCAGAGAAATTACGGTAATTAAACAATATCTTCCCGTTGAAATGTCCGATGAAGAACTCTTTAATAAAGTTAAAGCTATTGCGGACGCTTCTATAGATAAAAGTTTTGGTGGCGTTATTAAAGCGGCGATAATCAGCGCAAATGGAAAAGCCGACGGAAAACGCATTTCTGCGACTGTCAAAAAAGTATTGGGAATAGCTAGCATTCTCGAATCTAAAGACTGCATAAATAATTAATAGAAAATAACAAATATAGAGTCAACGCCAAAGCAATATTCTGCATCAATCTTACAATCATAGTAAAAAATATACAAGTAGATCCCAAATCATGACACCACATATATTTGTTTTCCCACTCTCTATCCACATTGAAAAAGGAAAGAGGAAAAGCAAAATAAAGAAAATAAGAATCGCTATAGGTGTCAATAATCCGGAATTTATTTTACCGGTTGTTTTTTTAATACATACCTAACCGCATTTCATAAGACAATGACATTGTAAACGCTTTGTAGAAAACAAAAAAGTCGTTATTAGTTTTATTTACTTTTTCTTAGCATAGCCTGTACTTTTGTCGGCAACCCCCAAAGATTAATAAATCCTTCGGCATCTTTATGATTATAAATCTCATCTTTCTCAAAAGTTGCAAGCTTTTCTGAATACAAAGAATGCTTTGCTTCTCTTGCAGCAGTTATAATATTTCCTTTATAAAGTTTCAATTTTACACTGCCGGTAACATATTTCTGCGTCTTGTCGACAAAAGCATCAAGAGCTTCTCTGAGCGGCGAAAACCATAAACCGTAATATGCAATTTCGGCATATTTAGGACCAAGTAATTGCTTAAAATGCAGTGTATCGCGATCAACGGAAATCGATTCAAGTTCTTTATGCGCTGCATATAAAACAGCTGCCGCGGGAGATTCATAAACACCTCTTGACTTCATACCGACAAGTCTATTTTCAACTATATCAGTTCTTCCTATGCTGTTTGCACCTGCAATTTTATTTAGTTTTGTAATCAATTCCACTGGCGAAAACTTATTGCCATCTATAGAAACAGGGATACCCTGCTCAAATACTATAGTAAGATATGTGGGTTTATTCGGAGCTTTCTCAGGAGAAACAGTCATTTTAAACATTGACTCATCATATTCATTATCAAGGTCTTCTAAAACACCGCCCTCATAAGAAATATGCCATAAATTTGCATCTGAAGAATACGGTTTTGCTTTTGTTACAGGGATAGGAATGTTCCTTTTTTTAGCATAATCAATAGCGTCTTCTCTCGACTTTATATCCCATTCCCTCCAAGGAGCTATAATTTTTATATTTGGGATTAAAGATTTAAAAGCAAGTTCAAACCGCACCTGATCGTTTCCTTTGCCCGTTGCGCCATGGCAAACAGCATCGGCTTTTTCTTTTTTTACAATACCTGCAATTTTGTCGGCAATTATCGGTCTTGCAAGCGCCGTCCCTAAATAATATCTATCTTCGTATAAAGCGTTCGCTTTTATCGCGGGATAAATATAATCCGTGACAAACTCCTCTTTCGCATCAATTATATATGATTTTGAAGCACCGGTTTTTTTTGCTTTTTCGTCTAATCCTTCAAGTTCTTTCCCCTGCCCCACGTCGACACAACACGCCACAACTTCGCATCCGTAATTCTCTTTTATCCATGATAAAATGATAGACGTATCAAGTCCGCCAGAATAAGCTACAACTACTTTTTTAACCGCATCTTTACCTATGGGTTTACTGCTTACTTTGTTAACTTCCATTTTAATGCCTCCTCCAAAATTTTCACAGCAAAATCTACATCTTTTTTCGTAATTGTAAGCGGCGGTAACAATCTTAATACTGTCTCTTGAGTACAATTTATAATCAAACCTCTATCCATACAATAACTTACAATATCTTTGCCGCTTACTTTAAGACATATGCCAATCATTAAACCAAGTCCCCTGATACATTCTATAACTGAATACTTCTCTTTTAAATCTTCAAGTTTTACACGGAGATATTCCGCAGTTTTTGAAGAAGTTCTCAAGAACTTTGAATTGATAATTTTTAACACCGCAAGAGCCGCAGCACATGATACAGGATTTCCTCCGAAAGTAGAACCATGTTCTCCGTATGAAAACGCTTCAGCGCACTTTTCTCCAGCGATGGTAGCTCCTAAAGGCAGTCCGTTAGCCAAAGATTTTGCCAAAGTGACAATATCCGGTTTAACATCGTAATTTTCAAAAGCATAAAATTTTCCTGTACGACCCACGCCACATTGTATCTCGTCAAAAATCAAAAGAAGATTATTCTCATCACAAAATGCCCTCAAGTCTTTTAAAAATACCTTATCGGAGGGAATTATCCCCCCTTCGCCCTGTATAGGTTCTATCATTACGGCAACGGTTCTATCATTTAAAAGTTTTTTTACCGAATCTATATTATTGATTTCAGCAAAAACAAATCCATCACATAACGGTTTAAAAAACTCATGAAATTTCTCCTGACCTGTTGCGGAAAGCGTAGTGAGCGTCCTTCCGTGAAATGAATTTGTGAAGCAAATTATTTCATATCTGTTTCCCTTTTTTGAAGGATTCAAAAAACCCCATTTCTTTGCAATCTTTATCGCGCATTCGTTCGCTTCCGCTCCGGAATTTGAAAGAAAAACTCTTCCGCTCACGGGAAATATTCTCTTAACAAGCTCCTCGCCTAATTTAATCTGTGGCAGCGCATAATATAAATTTGAAACATGCGCAAAACTGTCCAACTGTTTTTTTACTGCCTTTATGACGGCTTCATTGCAATGTCCGACGTTACATACGCTTATACCAGCAAAAAAGTCAAGATATTTTTTACCGTTTCTATCCCATATAAACCGGTTTTTAGCTTTTTTCACAACTAAGTTAATACGCTTATATGTATGCATAAAATAATTATCTTCAATTTGTTTTATATCCATATTAACCTCTTTTTTAATAATTCTGATAACTTAAATAATCAGAGATTTTTTTAAATATTTCAGAAGCAATTTCAAAATCTTATCTTTATGAAAGAAAATCAATGGCATTTCATTTTGCTATTTGATAAAAGTCTTCTAAATACAATAATTTTTGATATTAAATCAAAATTCGTTTTAAACAAATCGGAGATATTAACTTCACAGTCTTTTAAGTGCTTAACTATTTTATACCATAAAATATTTGCGACTCAATTTCAGAATTCTCAAGATAAAGAATTCTTTTTTATAATAGACTTTTATTTTCTATTATTAAGCTAGTATCCACAAAATACACAATTCTATTGATTTCATTGTTCCCATAGGTTTTTGTACTGCAGCCAACTTCTTTTTATCAATCCGTTCTCTTTTTTTTATAATAGAATCGCGACCATTCCATCATCAATACACTGTTCAATACAATCGACTTGACATATATTTACCTCAAACTTTCTCTACCTATCTCTCTTTTTTATTACTGTTCCATTTATTTTTTGTATCCCGCTTATCCCTTCCGCTATCCAAACTTCTTTTACGCCTTTTTTAACGGATTCGGCGCAGCCTCTAATCTTCGGTATCATTCCGCCTGTTATTGTTTCGTCTTTTATTAAAGAGTTTATTTCTTCAATTTTAATTTCTTTAATTGTATTTTTATTTTTATCAAGCACCCCGGCAACATCCGTCAAAAATATAAGTTTCTGCGCTTTAAAAGCCGCTGCTATTGAAGCGGCTAAAGTGTCAGCGTTGACATTTACGACATTGCCTTCAGCATCAGCGGCAATAGAAGCTATAACCGGCAGAAATCCAGCTTTTATTAAAATGTCTATAAGTTTTCTGTTTATTTTAACCGGCTCACCGACAAAACCAAGTCGTTCAACTTGCCTGCATACTACGCTTTTTCCATCTTTCCCGGATATTCCGACAGCATTTGCGCCGTTTTTTATAAGCCCTGTGGTTAAAACTCTGTTTACTTTACCACTCAAAGCCATTTCAACAACGCCTAACGTATCCGCGTCGGTAAATCTTAAACCGTCCACAAATTTACTTTCCATCGCAAATTTCTCAAGAAGCGCATTTATTTCGGGTCCACCGCCATGAACTAAAATAATATTTTGTTTTCGTGAAATTAAAGCTAGTTCTTCAAGAAATTTACTCTGCGCCAACGGACTTTTGGTTAAACTTCCGCCGAACTTCACTACCATTAACGTCTTCATGTATTTTACCTGCTCAATATTTTGAGTTTCCTGCAGTCCTGCCACGCACATAAATCATGCTGGACACAATTCGGCGCATGCTTCTTTATAAACTGAAAATTTGCATTTCAACTTAAAATCGCATAATTGACATTTCGAAACGTCAGGATTAAACTTTTCCGCCGTTATATTTTCTGCGGTTAATATCGCGAGATTTATCGCGTCAGCTATTTCGCTTTTAGATCTTTTCGTATAAATTTTTCTATTTTCCGACAAGAAGTAAATCGATATCTCGTCAGGATTAAAACCAAAAATATTTTTGCAAGCATACGCGTAAAAACTTAACTGTAAATCTCTGTCCACTCTTTCCTGCTCCCATACCTTTACATGGGTTTTATAATCCATAATTTCATACTTGCCGTCAGGATATCTATCAATTCTGTCAATAATACCTATAAACTTGTATCTTCCTATATTGGCATCAAACGCTCTTTCAACGTATAAAACTTCCGCGTCCGATTTGCTGAAAGATTTATAATAATTTACGAGCATTCGTTTGCCGCATTCATAATATTCAAATATCTGCTGTGGATCAGTAAATCCATCATTTTTCCAAGCGTCATCATAACACTCAAACAACACATTATAAGATTGTTCTTTGCCGCTGTGAAATTGTTCAAGCGCTTTATGAATAATATGCCCAAAAGTAACATTCGCATTAACCGGAATATGAAAATTATCTAAATATATAAGTTTGTATTTATACGGGCAAAACAAATACGCATTTACCCTCGAATAACTTATTTTAAAATCCTCTCTCATTTCCTATGTTTCCTAACCTTGCCCTTCTGTAAAAAGAAATAACAGTGTCGCCGTATTTCTCTACCCTAAAACATTCAAGTCCCGTAATATTTCCGACAGGTTCTTTTATATGTTTCTGTGCTATGAGAACGGAGTCGTCTTTTAAAATATCGTATTTCATCGCATTTTTCAAAGCAGGATATGTAAGCGCAAGAGTTTTTTTATTTCCGTCTTTGTAAGGAGGACCCATAAAAACTATGTCATACTTATCCCGCAAAACGGCAAAATCTTTTATTACGTCGCATTTGACGATTTTTGCCCTGTCATTGAATCCGAGCATGTTTACGTTGTATTTAATAAGCGACAGAGAAACTTCGCTTAACTCTGCAAATACCACTTTTTTCGCACCGCGAGAAAGAGCTTCAATTCCGACTGAACCCACTCCTGCAAATAAATCAATAAAAACAGAAGATGAAACTTTAAACTGTATTATATCAAAAATCGATTTCTTCATTCTGCCAAGCATAGGGCGTATGGATAAGTCATCACGCGGCAGAGTTTTTATCCTTCTTCCGCGAGACGCGCCCGCGATAACCTTCAAAGTCATTTACTCATTCTCCAAAAACCTGAACGAACACTTTTCTGCTTCGAGGCCTGTTATCAAAATCTACCAAAATTATTTGCTGCCAAGTTCCTGTCATTAAGGATTTTGACACAATCGGTATGGTTTTAGACGTACCTATTAATGAAGAACGTATATGCGAAAAACCGTTGCCGTCATGCCATTTTTCGTCATGAGCGTAAACACCTTTGACGGGAGCAATTACTTCAAGAGATTTGCGGAAATCCTCGACAAGTCCCGGTTCAAATTCAAGAGTCGTGATGGCAGAAGTAGAACTTGTCACGCCCAAAGTCGCTATGCCGTTTGTAATCCCAGAACGAGCAACAACTCTTTTAATATCATCTGTTATGTCAAGAATATCAGTATAACCTTTAGTTTCACAATTAATATACTCTGAGTAAATCATTTTTTTAACTCCTTTGTTTTATTTCACTTTTTATATTTCAAAAAATGGAACTAAAGGAGGAGAGATTGAACCTTCGTTCCCGGTCGTTTATTATTCCGCTTTCGCCGCTAAATCGCTAATCTTTTATTGCCGCATAGCAGCTCTCTTACATATTCGTCCCTCATCGGAGTACGTTCGCCTGACCTTTCTATGAGCATTTCCTACATGTCTCTTCTATGGTGCGCAAGAACCTTATAGATTGTTTCTGTCCATCTATCTTCCTTATATTTGGAAATCAAATTCACAATTAAAATATGACTCTTCCTTCACCGTGATTATCAATAGGAGTATCGTCCTTTTCTAAGGGAGGATTTATCCCGGTAATTCTAGAAAATTACGCATTCCGTGTTGATAGAGGAACTCCTAGCACGTAGCGTTTCCATAGATATTTGTATCAATGCGAATTTATATACTGAATATTAAATATCGCCCAACCGAAATTCACAGGTTATAGATTTCTTTCGGTCTTGATACAGCTCAAAACATATTATCCAAGCCCAGCCAGCTAACCAATGAGCATATTCCTATATCCTGTCGCATTTTTTTGCTGATTGCTGTTGAGAGCGGTCTTGAGGTAGCCGAATACTCGTCTGAACGCTCTGTAAAATACAATCTTGCTCCTTTGTATAAGCCTACAGCAGCAAGAATAGTTAAGGCTATACCTCAGACTACCTTAATCTTTGTCGCAATCTGCTGCCCTGAAGAACCCATCGTTTTTGTTCCGTTCTTGTTGTAATTCGCATTCTGCAAACCATTCATCAAAGCGACTGACTTTTTCTGTGTTTTGGTTGTTTTTTTGCGAGGGCGTAGACCCTGTAGATGTATTCGGAGTCAATGAGTCTTTTGGTGATATTTTCTCCGAACCGCAGTTCGCCAATAAGGTTAAACGGACTATAGTAGAACCAATTTTTTTAGGATTTTTTTGTACACCTATTTTAACCGCTCTTTATTCTATACTTCTTCTCTGCTAAAGTTCTTTTACATCTCAATTTTTATGTGGAGCTAAGGGGGATTGAACCCCTGACCTCTTGCATGCCATGCAAGCGCTCTCCCAGCTGAGCTATAGCCCCATAACCATAGCTTGACAGATTATAACGAAAGATGTACGTATTTGTCAAATATGTTTATTTACTGCACTTGAGCTATCGACGTCATTGACATTTTTATTGAAATTTATTATAAAATGAATGTGTTTTTAAAAAAACACAATTTACTTCGAATGGAGGTATTAATTTGATGAAAAAACCTGATGTCGTCAAACAGGTTGCTGATGTTTCAGGGTTAACGCAAAATGATTCAAATAAAGCAATAAAAGCTCTAGTTAAAGTAATCCAAATTACTCTAAAAAACGGCGGAGTGATTTCTCTTTCGGGTCTCGGATCTTTTAGAACTAAGCCCCGCAAAGCCAAACAGGGGAGAAACCCTAGAACCAAAGAAGTAATTCTCATTCCGCCGGGGAAAAAGGTTTCATTTAAGCCTACTACAACTCTTAGAAAAATAATATAGTAATTGAGTTTAAATAAAATATGATAAATATAAAATCGTCTAAAAATTTAGAAAAACTGCCACCTCATATGTTTGCCAAAATCAACTGGTTCAAGAAAGAAGTTTATGGCAAAAAGTCTTATGTCGCAAATTTAGATATATGGAGTTCTGTTTTTCCCGCGGCCTGTTGCGTCATCGACAGATTTTGCAACACGTTAAAACACAAAAATACAAACAAGTACCCGCAAGATACCTGAATTTAGAGAAATCATAACCGAGCAAACGATAGGACGTCCTGGACTGACTATTCGGATATAACTTGCAAAAGAAATCGGACTTATTGTCTCATTTTGATAAAAGTTTCAATAATAAGGCGAAAGATATGTAAAAGCGTCTTACGCAAAATATAGTAAAATACTTAACAACATTCTGTCTCACATAAACAATTTTACAAAATGCACCGTACATGCAGCATATCGTTTTGCGAGCATATAAAAATTGGAAAATATCAAGGATTAGCTATGAAAAAAAAGTATATTAATGTAGGTCTCATAGGATATGGAACTGTAGGAAAAGGCGTAGTAAAAATATTAGGAGAAAACAAAAAAATAGTTTTAAGAAAAGTCGGTAAACCTATATGTATAAAATCAATTTGCGATTTAAAACCTATAGACAAACCTGAACTTTACGTTAAAAACTTCAGAGACATAATAAAAGATCCCGAAATAGATTTGATTGTTGAGCTTATCGGTGGATACGAGCCTGCAAGGACAGTGATAATAGAATCTTTAAAAGCTGGCAAAAATGTCGTCAGTGCAAATAAAGCCGTACTTGCAAAATACTGGGATCAGATTTTCACAACAGCACAAATATATCAGAAATCAATATATTACGAAGCTTCTGTCGGCGGCGTAATCCCGGTGGTTCAAGGTTTAAGCGAAGGACTTGCTTCTGAAGAAGTATTTGAAATCAAAGGTATTTTAAACGGTACCACAAATTTCATTTTAAGCGAAATGAAAAAGCACTGCGTACCTTATGAAGAAGCCTTAAAAAGCGCTCAAAAAGCCGGTTATGCCGAAGCCAATCCATCTTTTGACGTAGACGGCATTGACACGGCAAACAAACTCGCTATACTTGCTTCTCTTGCGTGGGGCAGCTGGATAAAAGTCAAAAATATACCGCTTGTCAAAGGTATTGCGGATTTAGATATCGAGGACATTTTAATAACACAGGATTTCGGATACGACGTGAAACTCATAGGTTCGGCACAGAAAACAAAAGACGGAATAGATATGTCCGTACAGCCGTGCCTTATAAATTACGATCACGCCTTCACAACAGTTGAAAATGAATATAACGCCATCATGATTACGGGAAAAGATTCAGGCGACGTCTTATTTTACGGCAAAGGAGCGGGACAACAGCCTGCGGCAAGCGCAGTTGTGTCCGACATTATAAACCTTTCAAAATCCATCATTACAAACACTGTAGGAATTATCCCAGATGTAGTCTATGACAGTAAGAAAAAAATTAAAATTCTTCCTATAGGCAAAAGCAAATCGCCTTATTACTTAAGGTTTGCCGTCATAGATAAAGCCGGCGTTTTATCAAAAATTTCAGGAATTCTGGCCGAATTTAAAGTTTCAATCGCAAGGAGCCTTGCACAACTCAATATAAACGGCACCGATTACGGCAGAATTATCATAATTACGCACGAAACACATCTCGAGGATCTTGAAAAAGCTTTAAAGCAGATCAACGCCACAAAATCTATAGTGAAACACAAAACGGTTAAAATTAAAATAGAAGTTTGAAAGGCATGCAGTTTTAAACACGACAATGATATATGCTTACAATTTAGAGCTGCAAAAGAACAAGTGTGCCAGTATAAATGCGGAGGCAATATTTGAGCATCTTGAATTCAAGGATAATAATGATAAAATAAAAGGAGCAAAAGAGCGTTGAACCTTTACGGCGATGCAAAATTGTTAAATTACGTCAACGATATTGCCAAGAATGAAAAAGCGAATAGAAGCCAAATTTTACAGCTTTTTTACAGAATTCTTTACCCGAATTGACAGCAACGATTGTGGAAAAAAGAATATTACGGCGGCGATTGATTACGGCACTTGGACAAGACTGCAAAATCTAACTGAAAGGAAAAACTCAAATTTAAACAGTGTTTGTATGAACATAATTAAGGACAAATATGATATAAGAAAATAATAGCTTTTTCTTTAGCATTAATGCTAACTACTGGCTGTTTGAGTACTTTTCCTGTGCATACTAAATCGCTATGCTTTTTATACAGATATTTCTCCTGCTGATGCTCATGAGTCTTCTCATAAAAAAATTAAGACAGATTATTACTTAGCTAAATTGCAATCTCTAAATCTGACTTATTCTTACTACTTTGTTTATATCCGACGCATTCATCAGTTAATAATCTGAATGAGTTATTAAATCCATTTTCAGTTTCTTCATCTTCTTCGAGAGATATTTGTTCAAGCGATTTTGATTTTGATTAAGGTTTTTGAAGAGCTTGTAGGCATTCAGCTGTATTTTGCTTATTGTAAGAAGCTTTATCTTTATCACAAGTGTGACAATTGTACGATTAATAAGCTTTTTATTATGGATAATATTACGACTGCCAACGCCTGCGATGTGTATTTAAATCTTCTAAAACTTAGTGAAGATAAAAGCTATAAATAAAAAACCTTATACTTCTTCTGTCTGGGTAAAAGCGGGATAAAAATGAAAAGAACAGTAGCGCTTCTTTTGATAGTAGCTTTAATTGCAAGTTGTGGAAAGTTTGCAAGAGTTATAAATTCAGCAAATTCTTCAGGTTTAAATTTAGCAAATTCAGACGATAATTCTTCTCTTGGCACAGTTGCGGAAAATGCGGAAAATAATGACGTGAATTTTTCTGTAAATTCGGCAAATTCTTCAGGTTTAAATTTGGTAAATTCAGACAATAATTCTTCTCCTGACACAGTTGTGGAAAATGCGGGAAATAATGACGCGAATCCTTTTGTTTTGGGACTTGAAGAACTTTTAAATAATATTACTGCTATGGAGGCAACTTGGACCGATGCGGAAAATGATAACGCAAATTTGATTAATCCTGAAGAGGAATGAAAACGGAACGACCTATTGTCAAAACTGCTCCGTGTTTAGTGAGGGAAAGATAAACAAGTAATTACATCAGTTTAACGTTGTTGTCATGTTAATGCTTTTAGAATTATTCCATAATAAAAAAAAGAACAAGTTGTTAATCAAAAGAAAAGGTAATTTATAGAGCCGCACTCGGCAATAATTCCGATAGTTATAAGCCTAAGTCGTCAGAGCTTTTATCTTTAAAGTGTCCAGAGTGTCTGAAAGCTAACAATCGTTTAATTCTTGACTCTTTAACTCTTTAGCAGGGGTGTGTATAGTGTTTTTCTTTTATCTCGTCTATAATCGTTTAAAGAATGAAGGAAAAAAGCCAGCAGAAATAAGTCAGATACCACAGTCGGCATTTAGTCGTTTTGATTCTGATACTCCTTCCTATTCGCCGACAATATTAGAAGAATTTAATGACATGACGCAAGGTAATTCTATTAATGCAGAGCTTTGTCTTCTCAGTGAGTAATCATAATTATAAAAGCTTTTGTCAACTCCCGCAAGGAGTTTAATGCGGATTGGAAAATATCTCTCACACGATACTCGCAGCGTTTTTACTGCTTATACCTTTCGTGTTGGGAGCTGCCAGCATTTTTCTCCGCTTTTGTATTTTTTTCCTCTTAAAGTATAAAACGTCGAGTGGAACTACTTCAACCGCTTTTAAAAACAGTAGATAAGTAGATATTATACCGATGTAAATCAGCGAAGCGGATATATATTGCCTAAGCTGTTTATTGACGGTTCTCAATTAACTTCCGTCGATAGACTGTCTTATATAAAGAGTTTGCAGGTAAATGCAGATTTCTTTAAAAACGAAAACAGAGCAGCTTGCGTTTAAAGCTACTCTATAAAAAAAACACAGAAAATTAAGGACTTAACGCTGTAGTGAAGCATTTAAGCTTGCTTTATTGTTATGCCATAAAAAATAAAAGGATCAAAAAAATATTGATTGAAGAGCAGCATAAAGAGTAAAAAAGGAGCGGATTAAAAAAATTCTTAAAAGATATATTATTCCTCAATTTAGGGAAACATTGCCTGAACTAGAGGATGAATTAAATAGGCGAATGATTGCAGCTGCTCACGCTAAAGAGGAGAAAGCGAAGGTATTGTGTGGACTTATTTGGACAATAAAAATAATCTGCAAAGATCGAATTTGATGTATTCAGGCGCTAAAAAATGATAAATTGAATAAATGTTTGCAAATTTTGAATTTAATGCAGAATAGGAAAAAGCATAAATGGAAGACTTAACTATTGAAATCGCAAATGGTAAACAGATTACAAAAGAAGAAGCTTTGAAATTTTTTGATTTTGAACTTGAAGACATCTTTCTTGCATCCGCTAAAATACGCAGAAAATATAAAGGTGACAAAGTAAAAGTTTGTTCTATTATAAATGCAAAATCAGGACAGTGCAGCGAAGACTGCAAGTTTTGCGCTCAATCGGCTTTCAACAAAACTGACGTGAAGGTATATTCTCTTGTAGATACTGAAAAAATAAATGAAGTTTCTATTAAAGCTTTAGAAAACGTAGGATGTTTCGGCATTGTTTCAAGCGGCAATTCTTTGAACGATGTAGAAATAGAAAAACTTTGCGAAATGTTTAAAAAACATAAGAAAGTATCGCATTTAGGCGTTTCCATAGGCAGAATATCAGACGAAAATTTTCTTAAACTTAAAAAAGCCGGCATAAAAAAAATGCACCATAATCTTGAAACGTCTGAAAATTTTTATCCCAATATTTGTTCCACACACAGTTATCAGGAAAGAGTTGACACTATAAAAAGAGCTAAAAAATTCGGTTTTGAAATATGTTCCGGCGGACTTTTCGGTATGGGAGAAAGTTTTAAAGACAGAGTAGATTTAGCATTTACTTTAAAAGAGCTTGGCTCTGACAGCGTTCCTATGAATTTTTTAATGCCTATTAAAGGCACAGCTCTCGAACACTTACCCACAATGACTCCAGTCGAAATCTTAAAAACAATAGCAGTTTTCAGAATAATCTTACAAACTCCCGATATTATGATATGCGGCGGCAGAGAAGTAAATTTAAGAGATTTACAGTCGTGGATATTCCAAGCAGGCGCAAACGGTCTCATGACCGGCGGCTACCTCACCATAAGCGGCAGAAACATAACTTCTGATAAACAAATGATAAAAGACCTAGACCTAGAAATAGAATAAAGCAGAAAATGTCACATTTTTAAATATTTTTTATATTGTGTTTACAGTAAAAAGCCTATCTTGCGCAGATGTACCGTCCCATCAATAAAACAAATATCAATAGCGAGTTCTACTGCAACGATAACAAGCAAGGCTTGATAATCCTGATTTTTAAGAAATATGAGAGAGATATGAACACAACCCATAATTATCTAAGGGACTAAAAAAACCGACTTTATCCTAAATCTCTTTTTATTAAGTGCCAGTTCTAAAAACAAAAAAGGGCTGTCCCTTTATATTTCTGGGGACAGCCCAAGCTAACTATCCTATTTAAACTACTATCACTTTTCAGACTGTTCGTATCTAAGCGTTCTCGTCATCATATCTGTGACATCTGCAGGTCCAAAATATTGTATAGGTCCCGGGAAAATATAACTTTCGCTGACAGCCCACTCATCTCTATTTTTTACAAATTCTTTAAACGGTTTCCCGTCTAAATCAACCAAAGCTTTCTGTATAACGGGTTTTTCCTTCCCATGTCTTCTTTCAATATTCATCATCATTGTAAGAGGAATTCCGCCACACTCCCATTGCTCCGGGGATTTTACAAGATTTCTTACAGACGATAAATAACCCGTAAGTCCGTTTATCACAAGCATAGCCGCATTATAGCCTAAAGCGTAAGTGTAATTTGCATCAAAATTTGACGGGATTCCGCAGCGACCTTCATATCCAAAAAAATGTGTAATCGCCGAGAACTTACCTTTATATTTATTTTCTTTTTTCAGTTCAGAAAGCTTTTTATGCACCATCTCTATTAAAAGTTTTTCTGTTTCAATCAATGACACCTGAACATTACCGTGAGGATCTCTGTCCAACATAAGCTGCGAAGCAATGTCCGCAGGAAGCGACTTCATTAAATCGGAAAGTTCTTTAGGAAGCTTACCGCAGACAAATTCTTTCTTATCCCTAATCGAACTAAGCTTCGCAACGGCATCTGCATTTTCAGCTAAAGTATCGTTAAGGACTGAAATAAGCTCTTTCATTTCAGGTATAAACTCTATAAGTCCTTCTGGCACCAAAACAACTCCGAAGTTTTTACCCGCCTGTGAACGTCTTATTATAACGTCAACAATATTTTCAACGACTTTGGCAAGCTTCATATTCTTCGACAAAATCTCTTCGCCGACTAAAACAATGTTAGGCTGGGTTTTAAAACCAACTTCCAACGTAATATGAGAAGCACTTCTCCCCATGAGACGAACAAAATGCCAGTACTTTTGCGCCGAATTTACATCTCTGCAGATATTTCCGACCAGCTCCGAATAAATCTTTGTCGCTGTGTCAAAACCAAATGAAGTTTCAATGTACTTATTTTTCAAATCTCCGTCAATAGTTTTAGGAACACCTACAACACATTTGCCTAAATTTTCTTTCTTTAAGTATTCCGCTATCATAGCAGCGTTTGTATTCGAGTCGTCCCCACCGACAACAACCAGCGCATCTACTTTAGACGTCAAAAGATTAGCTTTCGTCAAACTAAACTGTTCGGGCGTTTCAATTTTCGTTCTTCCCGATTGTATGAAATCAAAGCCACCCGTATTTCTGTACTCGCATAATAATTCTTTGGAAATCTCTTTATATTTATTTTCCAAAATTCCCGATGGACCTCCTAGATAACCTATTAAAGTGTTCTCGCTGTTTGCTTCTTTCAATCCGTCAAAAAGCCCTGCTATGACATTATGTCCTCCCGGAGCTTGTCCTCCCGAAAGAACTACAGCAACTTTTATAGCTTTCTTTGCGGCAACAGCATTTGTGCCTTTTTTAAATCTAACTTCAGGCAAACCGTAAATATTCTTAAAAATCTCTTTTATTTCATCCTGATCCGCCACAGATTGCGTAGCTTTTCCCTTAACGAGCTTTATAGAAGCCGATCCATTTTTTAATACGTCCGGCAGAACCGGCTTAAATTTCCTTCTTTCAATTTGAAGCTCCGAAACATTTGCCATCCTTTATGTCCTCCGATTTTTTTAGAATCTGTTTACGCACAACGCGAAAATATATTGTATATACTAGCAACTTCCAGTCCACACTGTAACTTTTGAAATAATATCTTCCGGCATAATTTGTGAAATATCATCTTTTTGTATTATTAGATATTTTTCAAAAGACATAGGTCTCGTTTGAAGCGGATCCGCACAACCAAACACACCTATATACATCTTGCCCCTACAGCAGCGGTTAATGCATAGCATCCGAATCCATACACTACAAACAAACTGCATTTTTTTAAAAAAGCAACTCTGTCTAAAATACTGTTTTCTGCGATAAACATCTTTGTCGCCATTTTACATTTTCCAGCAATTTCATTTAAAGATTCCCTTATTATTAAATAACGAGGAAACACCTGATATATGCGCCTCATTGATAAGTAAAAAACTTAAAGACGCCGTCTCAAAACCCGTCCTTTCTCTCACTCCCGAAAAATAAGCTGAAATTAACGAACGCGACGATTCCGAAAAAAGAAAGTCTTCATCAAATTTTTCTTTTCTTATATTTTTTATAAAGTTTTCTCTTTAGGTATTATTCCGTCAACCAAATCTGAAGACGTTAAAAATTGCGATAAAGCAGACCTAACGACAGAATATACCCTCGCATTCAATTCCTGTTTTGCAGACTTAAGAACCGGGAGCGAGAAAGGTAAATCCCCAAGCCGATTCATATGAAAAAAACTATCTCATCCACTTTCTTATCTCTGAAAAAACATTCTCAGGTTTAACAGCGTTTATATTCTTAGCATCATTTTCATTTAAAAGCAACGAAAATTTTCCCATATAGGGAGAGGCATCATCTATATTCAAAGTCCCGAGTATAAAAACAGATGGAGTCTGCAAAATCGACGACAGATGCATAGGTCCGGTATCTGCTCCGACGGCAACTCTACTTTTCAACAAAATGCCTGCGACATCCTCTATTTCCGTTTTGCCGCATAAATCTATAATTTTATCGGACTTTAATTTTCCGAAATCTTTAACAGAACCCAAAATCACAATCTGCACATTAAAATATTCTTTTTTTATCAAATCAATAAGCTTATTATAATTCAATATGCTCCAGTCTTTTCCTTTTCCTCTTGCAAAAGGAATCAGGGAAATAAAATCCCCCGAAATCCCGTTATCTTGTAAAATCTCATCCGCATTTGAATCTATTTTCATGTTCACTTCAGGATGAAAAATTTTACCGGTCAAAAAACGAACAGGTTCAAGATTGCGAAGCGTACTATTCAGCCCAGCATTTTCCGGATACACTTCCTTTATTAAAAGATTGCTGAATTCCTTCATTCCAGGCACGCCGAGTTTTATTTTTGCTCTGGCAAATTTTGCGAGAAAAGCGCTTCTTAAAAGCCCCTGCAAATCCATAATTAAATCATATTCTGTTTCATTAATTTTCTTTAATACTTCAAAAAAACCTTTTAATCCTTTTTCTCTGTCCCACTTTATAATTTTATCGACATCAGAACAAATTTTAAGAATAGAAGCCCATCTGTTAAAAACAACCCAGCTTATTTCGCACATATGATGATATGCCTGTTTTAAAGCGTTCGCGCAAGGTAAAGCTTTTACAATATCACCAAATGAGCTTGGCTTAATAATTAAAATTTTCATATTTTTTCTTCACTTCTTCAAAAACTTCGGAAACAGTTATACTACGCATACATATAGTACTTTTACAATTTCTATTTCTACACGGCTGGCAGTCCACCTGATGCTGTATAATTTTCGTATTGCCTTTATACGGTCCCGTAAGTTTTGCGTCTGTCGGACCTAAAATTGCCACAGCTTGAGTGTCAAAAGCCGTTGCAATATGCATAGGACCCGACTCACTGCCTACAAAAACTCTACACATTTTTAAAAAAGCACACAGTTCTTTTAAAGTGAATTTTCCGGTCATATCAGTAGTTTTAACGCCAACGACTGAAACTATTTCTTCGTTTAAACCTTTTTCGCTTGCTCCGCCTTCTTTTCCTCCGACAAAAACAATATCCGCATCCAACTCGTTTTTCAACTTTCCCGCAAGACCGGCAAACTTATGGCTGCCCCACCTTCTTGAAACCCAACCTCCACCGGGATGAATTCCGATTATTTTTTCCAAATTTACATTCTCTTTTAACAGCTTTTGCCTGACGCTTTTAAAGTTCTCCTCAGGTATTACAATGGGATAACTTTTTTCGTCGACACAGTCCAAATATTTTGCAACTTCAAAATGTCGCTCGACACAATGGCATTTTTGGCGAGATTTTATTTCTTTTGAAAACAGCCACGAAAACTCTCTCATTCCATTTGTAGAAGAAGACGCTATTTTAAACTTTGCGCCGGCAAGTTTAACAAGCATCGCCGACTTTGCAAGTCCGTGTAAATCTATGCTTAAATCAAATTTTTGTTCTCTTAAGCACTGTCTTAAATTTTTATAATATTTAAAAGAGATTTGTCTCCTGTCCCAGATAAAAATATTTTCGAGAAAAGGATTACCATCTAAAATTTCAACGCATCTCTCATCCACAATCCAACTTAATCTTGCATAGGGATATCTTTTTTTAATTGCCGAAAGAACTGGTATAGAAAAAACTATATCGCCTATTCTGCTGGGCTGAACAATTAAAATCTTAGGAGCAGGATGATACTCCAAATATTTTAAAATATCTTTTTCCCAGTAATATTTACCCGTAAATTCAAATAACTTATTTAATTTCTCTTCCACAAGAACCGCTTTCTCTTCAATATCATCTCCATCATCGATATAAAACGGTTCTCCATAAATCTGCACCATTTTCGAAAAAGGCAGCGGAATTATCATTTTATCCCACGACTTGTTAATTACGATTTTATTTTTCGGCGAACAACTTATGGGAAGCAGCAACATACCCGTTTTTTGCGCTGCATATACGGCTCCGTATTTAAATTTATGATAAAGCCCTTTAGGACCATCTGCCCCAAAAGCAATAGAATATCCTTTGCGGGCATATCTTATAATTTCTATCAGCGCCCTTCCACCGCTTTTACTCGATGATCCTCTGACAGTTAAATAACCGTACTTTTTTAAAACTTGAGACAAAATTTCTCCGTCTTTCGACAGGCTTGCCATAATAACTATATTACTTTTTTGGTTAGAAAACATCATCGGGAATGTATTTCCATGCCAGAAAGAATAAATTGAAGGCTTTGGATAATGAAAAGTATCATTTAACGATTTTTTTCTCAGAGTTTTATCTATAATACGACATATAAAAATAATAATTCTCATTAAATTTTTACTAGGCATCTAAACTTTCTTTTATTTTTTTTATTGTAAAAGAAACAGCGCCATTCTGCGACTCAATAGCTTTTAAAGCATTGCGACCAGTATCTTCAAGAAACTTTTTATCAGATATAAACTTTTTTATGCTATCAGCTAAATCGCTGGCATTTTCAACAATTAAAGCTCCGCCATATTTTAAAAGAATTTCAGATTCGGTTTTAAAGTTATTCATATTTCTGCCAAACAAAACGGGTTTCGCGTACGCCGCAGGCTCTATGGGATTCTGTCCACCTCCATTTACTAAAGAACCTCCGACATAACAAACGTCTGAAACCGAATATATGCTCTGTAATTTTCCAAAAACATCGATCAAAATGAATTTACTGTTAAAATCACCCTCAGAAAATAACGAATATTTAATACGCTTACCTTTAAGAATTTCCATTACGGTTTTTACTCTTGAGAGATGTCTCGGAGCAAGGAAAAATTTAATCTTGCTAAAACGGGAAGTTATTTTATTATACACGTCTGCAATAATTTCTTCTTCCCCTTCTTTTGTACTGCCGACTGTAAAAACAAAATCTTCTTCACTTAGAGAGAAATCTTCTCTCCTTGAATTTAATGTAAAATTCCTGTCATATTTTATATTCCCAGAAATAACAATTTCACTCTTTCCACCCGTTAAAAATGCAAATCTATCAGCATCATCTTTATTTCTTGCCATAACAACATTGATTAACTTCATAAATCTACTCCAGAAAAATTTCAACCTTTTATAAGCTTTAAATGATTTAGTGGACATTCTCCCGTTGATTGTAATAATTTTTATATTTTTGCGTGCCGCAGTATAAAGCATAGTCACCCAAAGTTCAGTTTCAACAAGTATCAGCATATCCGGTTTAATAACATTAAACGCTTTACACATAAAAGGAAAAATATCTAAAGGAAGTAAAGCGACAAAATCTGCTTTTTGTAATTTTTGGGCATAGTCTCTGCCGCTTTTTGTAGTTGATGTTAAAACGATATAATACTTATCTCCAAACCCATCCAAAATAGGCTCCACAGCGCGTATTTCTCCGAGCGAAGCACAATGTATCCAAAGAGTTGTTTTTAAATTCCTATGCGAGAGTTTATAAATAGCAAGACGTTCAGATAGTTTGTAAAAAAATTCTTTCCTGTATCCGGTAGTAGTACTAAAAAGAACAAAAACCGCAATCAAAGGCAAAAATAAAACAAAGAAAATATTGTATATTACCAAAAAAAAATTGTCATTCCCTCACCGCGTACTAAAATAAAGATATTTTTCGCGACCAGAACCGTATTATTTACACTGTAAATTTCTTAGCTTCTAACACACAATCATGTCTTTACTTTAAATTCTTATTTCTTTGTCCTCTTCTTAGAAGACGTCCAATAAAATAATCCGCATGTTGAATATAGAGGACTCAGTTCCCCAGATTCTGCATTTATGCCTATTTTACTAACAGGAATAAATTTTGCCGCAGCTTCGTATAAACACGGCGGAATGTCAACAACCCTCGAAATCTCACAGTTTTCTTCCTGTGCCTCATTCAAAACAAGTCTTTGTATAAATTTTTTTGACTGTTCTAAAGCATCGCTACTTATTACAGAAACAATTTTTCCAGTATATTCACCAAAAATCTCTTCATTTCTCTTATATTCTTCATAAAGACTGCTGCCTATAGTTACAAAAAAAACACTTTCAGCAATCCATTTTGGCGGTACATCTTTTTCATAAATAAAAGGAAGTGTTTCTTTTGAAAAAGTCTCATAAACCACAGACGGAACCAAAAACTTGGAATAAAAACGACAACTCCTCTGAACTGACTTCTCAAGTTCTAAGGATAGTTCAGCGGTATTCATAAGCTTCTTAATTACGCGCAAAATTTCTTTCAGGCGCAAATTTACTCTAAAATTCTTTATCTTCCGCATCACTTTGAACGAACAACACCCTGCTTTATGGCGTTTTTCAAACGTTTACTTTTCCTTGTTTCCCACTCATAAACAAGCGACACACAAATAAATATCGTAGAAAACACTCCAAGCACCGTCCCTATGACCATTATGTATGCAAAAGTATGTATAACTTCTCCACCTAAGAAAAAGAGCGAACACGCCACAATAAACACAGTTAAAGAAGTAACAACAGTTCTGACAAGAACCTCATTTATGCTTTTATTAATTAGTGTTGCAAAATCTTCTTTTCCAAGAAGTCTTAAATTTTCTTTTATCCTATCAAACAAAACTATAGTATCGTTAATTGAATAACCGGCAACCGTGAGAAGAGCGGCAATAACCGTTATGTTAATTTCCTTGTTTACAAGAATTACAAAACCTAAAGATATAACAACATCATGAATAATTCCTACAATAGACGCAAGTCCCCACAAACTGGATTTAAATCTGAACGCAATATAAATAATCATACCTAAAAATGCAAATAAAAATACATAGATAGCTTGTTTTGAAATATATTCGCCGACAGTAGGACCTACGTATTCAACTCTTTCAATATTAAACGGATTATCCGGAAATTTTGACCGTATTGAGCTTTTAACTGAATCCTCAAACTCTTCCTGAGATTTAAGATTTTTCTTTGCTCTTATTATAATAAGATTGCCAGAACTTTGAAGTTCAAAAGAACCTATTCCACTTTCCTCTACAGCTTTGCGGACATCCTGCAATACAACTTTATCTTGAAAAGAAATCTGCATAAGAATACCGCCGGTAAAGTCAATACCATAATTCGGTCCGCTTCTGTAAATAAAAGCTCCTATCGTCACTAAAAACAATAGTCCAGAAACTACAAAAAATTTATAGCGGTTCCTGATAAAATCTATATTTACAGATTTAAAAAATCGCACGCTAACCCCCGGCTATATTTTTATTTTTAATAAAAGATTTTCTTTGAACAAAAGTTCATATATAAGTTTTGTTACAGTCACAGCAGTGAACATGCTTACAATAAGACCTATCGAAAGAGTAACGGCAAAACCTTTTATAGGACCTGTTCCAAACTGGAATAAAAAAGCCGCAGCTACAAGAGTCGTAAAATTCGCATCAAAAATAGTCCAAAAAACTTTCTGATATCCCATATCCACTGCCACTCTTACTGTTTTTCCAGCAGCAAGTTCTTCCCTTATTCTTTCCAATATAAGCACATTTGCGTCAACGGACATAGCAAGCATAAGCGCTATACCAGCTACTCCCGGAAGCGTAAGAGTAAACTGAAAATATGTCATTATCGCCATGAGTATTATTAAGTTTAAAGCAAGCGCTAAATCTGCAATTAATCCTGAGGAACGGTAATAGATAAACATAAAAAGAAAAACTAATATAACACCTATAAAAGACGACATAAAACCTTTCTTTATAGAATCGTCACCGAGCGACGGTCCGACCGTCCTTTCTTCTATCAATTTAACCGGCGCAGGAAGAGCGCCTGCTCTCAATACGGCTGCAAGAAGTTTTGCCTCATCAGAGTTAAAATTACCCTCAATAACCGCTTTTTCTCCTCTAGAAATCTTTGCACGTATCACAGGAGCAGACTGCACAACATCGTCAAGAACTATAGCTAGATTTTTTCCTATGTTTCTCTCAGTTATATGCTCAAATATTCTTCCACCATCTTTATTAAATTCCACTGAAACTACCATTCCATGTTGGTACTCTCCACCAAATTCAACTTTTGCGTTTGCAAGAACGGCTCCTGTTAAAAGAGCTTTATCTAAAACGCAATAAATTACATCTCTTTTGGTCTCAAAAACCGATGCGCCTTCAGGCATAACGGCTTTTATATCTGGATACAGCGATGGATTTTCTCTATATTGTGCAGGCGTAATTTTTTTCTCATAAATCAAATCAAGAGCTCGTTTTGCTTCTTCGCTTGTATTTTCTATCCTAAACTCAAGCAATGCAGTCTTACCGATTAAATCTTTCGCGGCTTTTGGATCTCTAATGCCCGGAAGCTGCACTACTATCCACTTATCTCCTTGCTTTGCAATCATGGGATCCGTTACGCCGAATTGATCAATCCTATTTCTGATAATTTCTATCGCTCTGTCAACTGCATCCTTAATTTTTACGCTCCCATCTAACCGTGATGCGTCAATTTCTAAAAGAAGATGTGTACCGCCTTTTAAATCCAAACCTAATTTTAGAAGTTTGCCTAAAATAGGATCTTTCTCTTTTTCTGCTTGTTCTCTTTTCTCGACAGACATAATCGCCCAGTTAAAAGACGGCCATAACACCCAAACCGAAAAAGCTAATAATACAATACTAATCCACAATTTCCAGTTAATCTTCACTTAAAGTAATTTCCTCTCATTTATTATTAACTCAAACGTACAATTCAAAAAACTCGCAGCTCTTCTGCACATAAGCATTCTCGACATAAAAATCTCAAAATACTCCATAACTTTTGATATTTGCGTATCAACGGTAAGCTGAAGCGATATAATTTCTTTATCTTTAAGAACTTTTAAAAAAGATCTTTCCACGGCAGAATTTACTCTATCGTGTATATCGTATCTTGAAATATCGGGATTTCTAACTCTTGTTTTGTGCACGTCAGATTTGTCAGCTAAAATTAAAGCAGCCGCCACAGGATTTACGGGATCTCCTCTTTCTTCTTCGTGGTTTCCTACTGCCGAAATTATCAATGCCGTTTCTTCAGGCATCATACCCATATCTTTCAGTAACCTCATCGACACAAGGGCAGCAGATTGTCCGTGATCCTGTCTATTTACGACATTTCCTATATCGTGCATATAACCTGCAATTCCCGCAAGTTCCTGAAGTCTCTTCGGATAATCAAGATACAACAAAACATTTTCAGCTATAGAAGCAACCAGTTTTACATGTCTGACGCCGTGTTCGGTATAACCAATCGTCCCCAAATAATCGTTAGCAGATTTAATAAACGCGTTAACTATCGGGTTTTTCTTTACGTCTTTAAGAGTTACACTTGAATACTTATTTTTATCATCCATAATATATTATCGGCTCTTCTGCAGCTTGCGGCATTAGTCCATTTTCTTCTCTTGCTCTTGGCAGCAAGTTGCAGCCAGTCAGGAAGCATATACATATAGTCTTCCTTTCCTTTATCTCTTAATGGTTTCGTCGTTAAATTTGAGTCGTTCTTATTGCCGTTGAGGACTTGGTTAGTGGTCTTACGATGCTCTGCCAAATGTTACTTATTTGTCTTATTTGGAACATATCGAATATAGATTCCACCTTTTTAATCTCATCTCTTTCCTTTTTCAGGATATTGCGACTTGTCAGTCTCCGCCTTTTGGAATTCTTTCAACGCTGTGTCTTCGTGCTTTTACGATTTTGTGCCTGTTTGCGATACTTTGCCTCACAGCATTCCTTATTTGGACTGTTATTCTGAGAATACCATCTGCCAATAATTGTTTATGAGAAACTGCTCCTTTCTTGCAAAGCAGTATTCGTAGATTTTGTTTATCCTGACCATCGGATAACAGTATTCATCATTTCAAGTCAGACTAAAATACTCCATTATTTATTTCTTATATTTATTTCTTAACTATTTCAGGTATTTTTGCCGCTTCTTCATATTCTTTTGTTATAACAGCAGAAATCGATTGTTTTGCAACCTGAACACAAACTCCCTCTGAAACTTTTGCCTCAACGATGTTCCCTTTTACAGCGCTTACTGTGGCATATAAACCGCCAGCGGTAATAATCCTATCATCCTTTTTTAAAGAATTCAATAAATTCCGATGTTCTTTAGCCTTTTTCTGTTGCGGTCTCAACAAGAACAGATAGAAAAAAACAAATATAAGAATTAACGGCATTAATCCGCCAAAAGAAGACAATCCCATCGAAGAGGGCTGCGCAAACGCCAAGGATGGCATTACAATAATCGACATTAAAAATATAAATAAATTAATAAACTTCTTCATTTTACCCTCATTCTTAATTCTCTAAAATACTAGTCCTCTGAAAGTCTGTCTCTCGAATAGTATTTTTCAAAAAATTCTTTTTTTGATTTGATAAAAGTACTATTTTCTAATGATTTTCTCATTTTTAACGTTAAGTTTACCATAAAATAAATGTTATGTAAAGACAAAAGACTTAAATATAAAGTCTCGCGAGCCCTCACCAAATGATTTAAATACGCTTTTGAATATCCAGTACATACAGGACAGCCACAATCCGGGTCCAATGGACTGAAATCTTCCTTAAATTCCGCATTTCTTATATTAATTTTCCCAAGACTTGTAAAAACCTGTCCATTTCGTCCATTGCGCGTAGGAATAACACAGTCAAACATATCAATTCCACGTTCAACACCTTCCCATAAATCTTCAGGCATTCCCACACCCATAAGATATCTGGCTTTATTTTCAGGAATCACAGGCAAAATACTTTCTAAAACAGAATGCATATCTTTTTTAGGCTCGCCTATAGAAAGTCCACCCATTGCATAGCCAGTAAAACCAATATTTAACATTTCCATCGTACTTCTTACTCTTAAATCATTATATACCGATCCCTGTATGATGCCAAATAAAGATTGAGTTTTGTAAGAATCATCCTTATAAAATTCTTTCTTACACCTCTCCGCCCATTTAAGACTTAATTCCATAGAATTTTTTGCATATCCGTAATCTGCGGGGTAAGGCGTGCATTCGTCAAAACACATTGTAATGTCAGCACCTATGTCCTTTTGAACCTGTACGGATTTTTCCGGTGAAAAAAAATGTTTTGATCCGTCTATATGAGACTGAAATTCAACTCCGTCTTCGTTAATTTTTCTGATATTTCTCAAACTAAACACCTGAAAACCACCCGAATCTGTAAGCATCGGACTGTTCCACGAATTAAATTTCTGTATCCCTCCCGCTTTTTTTATTACTTCAGTTCCGGGACGAAGATATAAGTGGTATGAGTTTGCAAGTATTATTTGCGCGCCGGAACCGCGCAAAAACTCTATGGCAACACCTTTAACCGTGCCTTGCGTCCCCACAGGCATAAAAATCGGAGTGTCAATAATACCTCTCGTAGTATAAACCTTTCCGAGTCTTGCCCCACATTCAGACGATTTTTTTATAAGTTGGTAAGAACCGCATTCCATTACAGAAACTTATCCTCATTAATATATAATTCAAAATTGCAATTCAAAACACTACTTGCCCTTCTACAGAAATTTGTCCTTGACATAAATATTTCAAAATAGTCCATAACTGAGCATATTGTAGTGTCAATTTTTATTTGCAGTCCGATAGTCATCCTTTCTTTATCTATAACAACATCAACTTTTTGACAAGCAGCAGTTATACGAGAATGTTTATAGATATAATATACGTCCTCTGCTCTTATTCTTTCACGGCGCACATCTGTTTTATCACCGAGAACAAGAGCAGCAGCAATCGCCGACACCGGGTCCACAGTTTTATCTTCATGACAACCCACAGCGCTTGCTATAGCAAAAACATCTTCATTGTATCTGTCATCTCCAATAATATTTAAAAACATTATTGCACTGCTTTGATCGTGTCCATACTTTGAAACCAAGTTACCCATATCATGGATATAAGCGGCAATTTTAGCAAGTTCCTGCTCTCTTTTGCTATAGCCCAAATATTTCAAAATCCGCTCAGCAATTTCGGCAGCATACAAAGCATGTCCTCTACCATGCTCCTTATATCCCATAAGAGCAAATGTCTTGTCCATAAATTTAAGGTATGTCTGTATTTCAGGATTATTTTTTATTTCTTCAAAAGTTAACATATCATCCATTTAAGTATTATATCAAATTTCAACCTATGCTATTTTGGTATTATCCTCAATTTGAGTACGGCTTGCCAAAAAGCAAAATTCTGAGATATTTCTTTCAATATTTTTGCAGTAACGCTAAGAAAACAGTCTTGAATTTGAAAGGCAGAATACGAAATAAACGACAACTGCAAAATATCTCTTCTGTCGCCACAAGAACAATCTGCACATAATAGACAGTAAATATACAAAACATTCAGTTTTTATTAAAATACTTAATATTAATCCATACACATAACACATATACTTCATATTTCAGGAATCCTAAAAACATGAAAAAAGGAAAGTCTCCGCTTATTTTAGGCACTTCGGATATAGACAAACTACTAGTTGAATATGCAATTCCTGCGATTATTGCTATGATCACCGTATCGCTTTACAATATAACCGACAGCATTTTTATAGGTCGCGGTGTCGGAGTTTTGGCTTTATCCGGTCTTGCGATTACCTTTCCTATCATGAATTTAGCCGCAGCATTCGGGTCTTTAGTAGGCATTGGAGCAGCAACTCTTTTATCGCTGAGACTCGGACAGAAAGATTACATTGCCGCAAATTATATAATCGGAAATGTATACGTACTCAACATCGCAATGGGAATATTATTTTCTGTAATAGTCCTCGTCTTTTTAAATCCTATTCTCATCTTTTTTGGCGCAAGCAGCCAGACGCTTCCTTATGCACGCGATTTCATGATTATCATTTTAGCTGGCAATGTAATTACTCATACATATATAGGACTCAACGCTCTAATGCGTTCCGCTGGCCATCCTCAAAAAGCGATGTATGCCACAATTATAACCGTCCTAATGAATTTGACACTTAATCCCCTGTTTATTTTTAAATTCGGTTGGGGAATACGAGGAAGCGCCGCGGCCACGATTATATCACAGACTTTAGCTTTAGCATGGCAAATATGGTTTTTCAGCAGCAACAAAAGTTTTATACGTTTAAAAAAAGATTCTTTTCGCTTAAGAAAAGAAATTGTAAAGGGAATATTCTCTATAGGTACGGCGTCATTTCTTCTTAACGCCACAGCGTGTGTGATAGTCATTCTCATCAATAAAAACCTCTCTTTTTACGGCGGAAATCTTGCGGTAGGCGCTTATGGAATAGTAAACCGTATGACATATCTTTTTATCATGATAGTTTTTGGTCTCAATCAAGGCATGCAATCTATAGCCGGGTATAATTACGGGGCAGGCGCTTATGAACGCGTAATAGAAGTTTTAAAAAAAACAATTATTATTGCGGTTGCCATAATGACTTTTGGATTCGTACTTGTAGAGTTGTTTCCGCACTCTGCGGCATCTATTTTCACCAATGAAAAAAATCTCATTGATATAACGGCAACCGGACTCCGTTACACATTTATGTTTTTCCCTTTTATAGGATTTCAGACTGTGGCGGTGGCTTTCTTCCAGGCTATCGGCAAAGCGCAAAAGACTATTTTATTATCACTTACACGTCAGGTGCTTTTTCTTATACCGCTTCTTATTGTTCTGCCAAAATATATGAATATTTTCGGAGTATGGATTAGTATTTCGATTTCCGATATAGCGTCTTCTATTTTAGCGGTTTATATATTTATGGCACAGTATCGCAAATTACAGAGTAAAAAAAGCTGTTAGCTGCTGTCACTCATTTCATTTTGCTTTCTACTTCATATTAGACAACAAGGCAAAGAGGTAAAGTTGTGAACAAAAAATTTGCAATAACAATAGCGCGACAATACGGCAGTGGCGGATTTTTAATAGGCAAAAAATTATCCAAAGATTTAAATATAGCATTTTACGATAAAGAGCTTATAAAGATAGCTTCAGAAAAAAGTGGTTTAGAAAAGGAACTTTTTGAAGCTTCAGACGAAAAAAAACATTTTTGGCTTTTCGGAGGATTACATGGATTATTTGTAAACTTTTTCGGTTTGGAACAGAGCGACAATAATCTTATTTTAAACGATTCTCTATTTAAAATTCAAAGCGACATAATAAAACAGCTTGCGAGAAAAGAATCGTCAGTTTTTATTGGACGATGCGCCAATTATGTCTTGCGAAATCATCCAAAATGTATCAATGTGTTTATATGCGCTGATATAGAAGATAGAATAGAACGCATAAGTTTGTATAAAAATATTACGGAGAACAAAGCTCTTGAAGAAATAGAACGCTCGGACAGAGAACGCTCAAAATATTATAATTACTATACGGGAAAAGTTTGGGAAGAGGCAATTTCATATCATTTGTGTATCAACTCTTCTGTTCTCGGCATAGATAAAACGGCAGAATTCATACGCACTCTTGTAGAAAAAAAATTCAAATAAAAGTATAATTAATAACAGTTACAATATTTATTGGTCATTCTAAATAGAAATTAGTAAAGAGGTAGAATTGTAGATAATATCTACGAAGTTTTGGAAAAAAAACGAGAAAAATTTCCCTTTTAATGCATTACATTACAAACTGGGTTATAATTTCAGATTGCGCAATACCATCAAAATTTTCGGCGGCTCGCTAGTAAATGACACACATTCCTGAAGAAGCTGTAGATATGGCGTCTATGTGCAAACTCCGTTATGATAAGCATAGGAACTCTAAATAACAACACAGTCGACGCTATGAAACAAGTTTATGGCTACCGCAAACAAAAGGAAATCCACGTAGTTGTAGATGCCGCAGAGGTAGGTGCGACAAAATACAGAAATGAAAAAATAGCAGAACTTTTATAGTATAAAGTTACCATTATAAAAGGCAGTGCTTCTGAAATCGCAAAAGTTGCAGGAATAAACGTCGTCACAAAAGGCGTTGACAGCGGAAATATTCCGGGAACAATATAATAAAAATTGCAAAGACTCTTGCTTACGAAAAAAGAGTGTTGTTGCAGCAGCTGGAAAAGAAGATATTTATACCGATGGAGCAAAAGTTTTTATAGTTAAGATGGATATCCCATGATGTCCCAAATTGTGAGGACAGACCGTATGTCGACTTCTGTTACAGGGACATTCTGCGCAGTTGAAAAAGATTATCTTTTTGCCACGATCGCGAGTCTTATATGTTTTGAAATTGCAGCAGAAAGTGCCGACGAAACATCCGAAGGTCATAAAACATTTAAAACAAATTTGTTTGGCAAAATAACTGCATTAAGCGGTATATCAATTAAAATGAGAAAATTTGAAGAAATAAAACAATGAAAGAAATAATAAAAAAACTAAATGAGTTAAAAAAAGAAAAAAATGCCATAATTTTAGCCCACATATATCAGCTGCCTGAGATTCACGATATAGCAGATTTTGTCGGCGATTCTCTGGATTTAAGCAAAAAAGCTGTGCAAACAAATGCAGATGTAATTGTTTTTTGCGGGGTGCATTTTATGGCAGAAACCGCATCGATACTAAATCCAAATAAAAAAGTCTTAATTCCCGCAATAGATGCAGGTTGCCCTATGGCAGATATGATAACTGCCGAAAAATTAAAAGAATTCAAATCGCAATATAAAAATCCGGTAGTGGTAGCTTATGTAAATACTTCCGCTGCGGTAAAAGCTGAAAGCGATATATGCTGCACGTCTTCAAATGCTGTAAACGTTGTGAAAAGCGTTGCCGACAATAAAAGCGATATAATTTTCATTCCCGACAGAAATTTAGGCAACTATGTTCAAAAAACGTCAGGCGTAAAAATGAATATCTGGAACGGATTTTGTCCTACGCACAATAATTTAATTCTGCCAGAATATGCCTTAAACGCAAAAGAAGAGCATCCGCATGCGGAAGTTTTAGTTCATCCTGAATGCCGTCCAGAAGTCATATCTTCCGCAGACCACATTATGTCAACCGGTGTTATGTGTAGATATGTTGAAAAAAGCACCGCGAAAGAATTCATCATAGGAACAGAGACGGGAATTCTATATAAGCTTAAAAAAGATAATCCGGATAAAAACTTTTACCCCGTATCGTCTTTTGCAGTGTGTCCTAATATGAAAAAAATCACACTTGCAAAAGTTCTAGATACGCTTACAAATATGAAAAATATAGTTTCTGTTCCTGACGACATAAGACAAAAAGCTTACATTCCAATTCTAAAGATGCTGGAAATAAACGCGCAAGGCTAAGAAAACAACTTTTTTGTTGATATTTTTGTTTTTAATAAATATTAAATCACACTAAATAAGCGGCGTTTATGCTATATTAGCGTTTTGTAAATTTTTTGGTTTTTGAAAAAATGCACACTAGTGTCTCAAATTGGGCAATAAGAAACAGACAGTTCAGAAAACGACGAAAAAGACGGTATTTGAAGTATTTGGTAGAGAAGGATACGACGTGAGTAAATTTATAGCAGGACTTTTAATACCATCAATGATATGCAGTTGTAGAAAAGCTCCTAATGGCGAAAGAGCTAAAATTTTGGCTCGTCTAAAGACTGAGAAGAAGCCTTTTCTTTTTTTTGATAACAAGCCGCCAGAAGAGGCTGGCCATAATGAAGACAGAACAAAAATACCAGATTATGAACGCCCCCCGTTGGAAGAAACTAATCTTGGGAGTATTTGGACGCTCTGCAAAAAACAATGGGAACATTGGTATGTTAACATAAACCTGTGTATATTTTTGCACAAGTGTTCATCTGCAAAAGCTATCTCAAAGATGTTCAAAGTTCAATAATAAATAAAGAGGGTATAAAAAGAAAGATGTATTGGCTTAATTAAATATCGCTTGCTCAAATTCTTTCCTGTTATCTATCTCTTTCTCTTTTATTTCTTGCGTTCTCAATTTCAGTTCTTTGCTTCTTAAGACTTTACATTTCGCCTCATGTAAAGTTAGTCCTCCTTCTTGAAATACTTATTTATATGTATTGTTCTATTTTGCATTTATATTCATTGCTCTTTTTTATTTCTTTTAATCCTTGCTCACTTACTTTTTTCATTATCCTTACTCCTCCTCCTCTTCACTTCTGCTATCAGGCAGCAGGGGGGAGTAAATATTAACATAAGCACAATATGGAAAACAAAGAATTTTTTAGTTCAATCATAAGAGGTAGTAAATATTAACATAAGCACAATATGGAAAACAAAGAATTTTTTAGTTCAATCATAAAAAGAAATGGTATCAGGGAAGCATTTAATCCAAAAAAAATTGCTGCGGCTATAGCAAAAGCAGGCGAAGCTACAGGCGAATTTGGACAAGACATAGCAAATAAACTAACCATAAAAGCTTTATCTCTTCTACTAGATACGATTGAAAACAAAAAACCCACTGTCGAAGAAGTTCAAGACATAGTTGAAGAAGTTTTGCTCTCTTCTGTGTATAAAAAAACTGCAAAAGCGTATATACTCTACCGCGATCAGCACAGTAAAATAAGAGAAATAATGTCTGCTTTCAACGTTGATTTAGTTGACCAGTACCTCAAAAAAACAGATTGGCAGGTAAATGAAAACAGCAACATGTCTTATTCCTTGCAGGGTCTCAACAATTATATTTCTTCAGAAATCAGCAAGATTTATTGGCTGAATAAAATTTATCCGGAAAATGTAAGAAAGGCACACAGCGAAGGGGATCTGCATCTGCATGATTTAGGATTGCTTGGCGCTTACTGTGTAGGCTGGGATTTGCAGGATTTGCTGCTGAACGGATTTAAAGGCGCATCCGGAAAATCTGAAGCAAAACCGGCAAAACATTTCAGGACAGTGCTTGGACAGATTGTAAATTTTTTTTATACTCTTCAAGGCGAAAGCGCCGGAGCGCAAGCTTTTTCAAACTTTGACACACTGCTGGCTCCTTTCATTTATTATGACAAACTAAACTATGAAGAAGTAAAACAGGCTTTACAGGAATTTTTATTTAATATAAATGTCCCCACAAGAGTCGGTTTCCAGACTCCTTTTACAAATTTAACTATGGATTTGACCATAGCTCCACATTACAAAAACGAACCTGTCATAATCGGCGGCAAATATCAAGATAAAAAATATGCCGAATTTCAAAAAGAAATGGATATGTTAAATCAGGCATTTTTAGAACTCATGCTTGCAGGGGACGCTAAAGGCAGAGTCTTTACATTCCCAATACCTACATATAACATAACGAAAGACTTTGATTGGAATAATAAAAACATAAGCGCTTTATGGGATATAACAGCAAAATACGGAGTACCTTATTTTGCAAACTTTATTAATTCTGATATGAAACCCGAAGATGCAAGAAGCATGTGTTGCCGTTTGAGAATAGATAACCGCGAACTTAAAAAGCGCGGTGGCGGACTTTTTGGAGCGTCTCCGCTTACGGGTTCAATAGGAGTCGTCACAATAAATATGCCAAAAATAGGTTACCTTGCAAAAAACGAATCTGATTTTATAGACAGACTTAAAGTGAATATGGATATTGCAAAGCAAAGTTTAGAAATAAAAAGAAACATTTTAGAAAAATTTACGTCTGGTAATTTATATCCTTATATAAGTTTTTATCTGAGAACGATTAAAAAACGCTTTAATGAATATTGGAAAAACCACTTTTCAACAATAGGAATTGTAGGGTTAAACGAAGCATGTATGAATTTGTTTGGAGAAGGAATCGGGAGCAAAAAAGGGAAATCCTTCGGCGAAAGAGTATTGGATTTTATGAGAGAAACTCTTATTAAATATCAGAAAGAAACAGGAAACAACTACAATCTTGAAGCTACGCCCGCGGAAGGAGCATCTTACAGGCTTGCAAGGCTTGATACGCAGAAATACCGCGATATAATTTCGGCAAGTAAAACAGAAAATACGCCATTTTATACAAATTCAAGTCAATTGCCGGTAGATTATACCGACGACATTTTTGAAAATCTAGATTTACAAGATTCAATGCAGACAAAGTACACTGGAGGGACGGTTTTGCATATTTTCATAGGGGAGCGTATTAAAGATACGAAAAGTCTAAAAATTTTTATAAAAACCGTATGCGAAAATTACAATCTGCCATATTTTACAATAACGCCTACTTTCAGTGTGTGCCCGCGGTGCGGCTACATTGAAGGCGAACATACCGAATGTCCGAAATGTAAGCAGGAAAAACTTGACAATATAGACAAACAAATAAAAGCACTCGAAGACATGTTATATGAGAATTGATATCCTTTCTCATTTTTCCTCATATAAGATGTTTTAGAACAGCCATGCATGGCAAATCAAAGTTTACTCTTGCTGTGAAATAAATTTATAAGGAAATCACTAAAATGACATTAAACGAAATTCATGAGAAAATCAAAGAATTAAAACTACAAAAAGATTTAGTTAAAGGTACAAAATGTGAAGTCTATTCAAGAGTGGTGGGATATTTGAGACCCGTTGCTTCGTGGAACGAAGGTAAGAGAGAAGAATTTAAAACCCGTAAAAATTATTGTTTTTACAAATAATATTTTCTCTCCTTTTTGGACTACTACAGTATCGCCATACTGAATCTAATTGAGAGTTTCCGTTAAAAAGTAAACAAAAATAACAGACTCCGATGTAAATCCGTAATGACACTTTCTTTTTCCATCCTTGCGTTACACTATGTGAGAGCACAGCTATAAAAAATAACAGTTGATTGTGCTTTTTATTGAACTGTTGTCCGTTGTTAATTGTTAAATTATTTCCTGCATTCTTGAACTATGTATTCTGAATTTCCTATGGTTGCTCTTATTTCATCTATATCTTTTTCATTTAAAATATCCATATCGTATGTAGTTCTGAAAATATGAGGTATGTTTGAAGACTTAATTATATGTAGTGACCGCATAATTAAGTTTAAATTTCCCTTGAAAAATAATTTGTATTTTTTGGCAGGCGATTTTATATCCATAGCTATAAAATCTATGAGGTTTCCGCATATAAGTTCTTGCAATATTTCAGGGTTTGTGCCGTTTGTGTCAAGCTTAACGGGAAACTTCAAATTTTTGATTTTTTTTATGAAATCGCATAAATCATCTTGTAGCGTGGGTTCGCCGCCTGTTATGACTACTCCTTTTAAAAGATCTTGTCTCTTTTTTAAGAAATCTAAAATTTCATTTCTATTTAGAATTTTCTCAAATGAGTCGGGATAAACTAGTTGAGGATTGTGGCAATAAGGACAGAACATATTGCAACCCTGTGTAAAAATGACGGCTGCAGGAGTTCCATGATAATCTATAAGCGATAGTTTTTGAAGTCCGCCTATCCGCAACTTTGCCACCCCTTTGTTTGTATTATTCTGAACTTATCCTCCACTGCTCCGATTAATTGAGCTTATGGTGACTAAACTGAGAATTTAACGAGATGCCTCAATTGCTTCGTTTTTCCTTTCGTGTAGTCTTTATTTTTCCAAAATCTTATTATTACATATACTCAAAAGCGTAACTTGATCTTTATTATCTACACCTACTTGCTTGTAAAGCTTTCATATATCTTGCGGCTTCCATAGCGTCTCTGGCATAAGCATCTGCGCCTATCTCTTTAGCAAACTTTTCTGTCACCGCCGCTCCACCCACAATAATTTTTGTGGGAACACGAGCTTCATTTCTTAATTTTACAACCATTTCCATTTCAGGCATTGTGGTTGTCATAAGAGCGGAAAGCCCTATTGCAATCGGATTAACTTCGCGGGTTTTATTCATTATTGCCTGAGAATCGACGTTTATGCCCATATCTATGACGTCAAAACCATAGCTTTCAAGCACAGCGCCAACTATGTTTTTACCTATATCGTGCATATCGCCTTTAACTGTAGCCAATATAACCTTACCGGCAGAAGACTTTTCGTCCTTTTTTAAAATAGTTTTTACTATGGAAAAAGCTCTTTGAGCAGCCTGTGCAGACATAATTATCTGCGGTAAAAAATATTCCTTTGCGGCAAATTTTTCGCCGACAAGGTTTAAAGCTTTCAAAACATTATCGTTTACTGTCTGAAAAGGATTGGCATCAGAAGTAATAATTTGATTTAAAATGTCAGTTACAGATTCTTGATTCCCATTTAAAACCGCAAAATAAAGCTGTTTATCCGGAGGAAGTTTTTGTGCCTCAGTTTTTGGCATCTGTTTTTTAAAAGCGGCAAATGTCTCCATATACTTAATTGCTCCCTTATCTTTATTCAGGAGTAAATTCTTAGCAAAAGGATCATCTATATTCCAATTCTCGTGGGGATTAACAATTGCAAAATCAAGCCCTGCATCCACAGCCATTTTTAAAAAAGTTGAATTAATTGTTTGTCTTGAAGGAAGTCCGAAAGAAATATTTGAAACACCTAAAATGAGCTTACATTCAGGATATATTCTCTTTGATTCTTTCATTGCCTTTAACGTTTCTTGTATCTGCCCTGGCGAAGAACTTACGGAAAGAACGAGATAATCAAAAATAATATTTTTCCTTTCAAATCCGCATCGATCGGCAAAGTTTAAAATCTCTTCAGCTATTTTTAATCGACCCTCTGCCGTTTCAGGTATCCCGTTATCATCTGTCGTCAATGCTATGAGCGCCGCGCCATAGCGTTTTGCAATAGGCAATATTATGTCAAGTTTTGCCTGTTCGCCGTTTACAGAATTTATAATAGGCTTGCCTGCACAGTTTTTAACTGCCTGCTCTAAAGCGCCGGGATTACTCGAATCTATGCATAAAGGAACAGGGACTGTCTCCTGTATCTGGTTTACGGCATTTGTAAGAAGTTCTATTTCATCTGTTCCCGGAACACCCATATTCACATCTAAAAGATTTGCGCCAGATTGAACCTGCGAGCGAGCTTCATCTTTTACGTGAGATAAATTGCCCTTAAGCAGCTCCTCCTGAAACTTTTTCCTGTTCGTAGGATTTATCCTCTCGCCAATTACAACAGGACGCTTAGCCTCATCTACATCTATAGCTTTTGTTCTCGTTGAAAGGAAATATTTACTTTTCATACCACGTATTTTCGGAGCTTTGTTCTTAAGCTCGCCAGACAAAATTTTTATAAATTCAGGATTCGTTCCACAGCAGCCGCCAAACATATTGACGCCGTAAGAATATGCTTTTAAACTTGCTTCAATAAATTCTTCTTTCGTCTCAGGAAAGCAAGTTTCGCGGTTAATCAACACAGGAATTCCAGCATTAGGTTTAAAAGATATAGGAAGATTTGTGTTATCGCACAGAACTTTTGCAAGCTCCGCCAAATCCTGAGAGCCTATAGAGCAGTTTAATCCCAGAGCATCGGCGCCTAAACTTTCCGCCATTGCAATAAAACTTTTTAAATCAGTTCCCGTAACCGTAATACCGTCTTTTGAAAAAGTCATTTGAACAATAACTGCTCCGTTAAAATTTTCTTTCGCTGCAAGAATTGCCGCTTTAACTTCTTTTATTTCAGTCATTGTTTCAATAACTATAATATCTGCACCGTGTTTTTGCAGCAAAAACGACTGAAATGCAAAAGCGTTATAAGCCTCATCAAAAGATAAAGAACCAAGCGGTTCAATATATTCCCCTATCGACGAAATATCGCCAGCGACAATAGTATCAGAAGAAATTTTTCTTATCAAACCAATCCCTGACTTTATTATGTCATCAGCTCGGTCTAAAAGTCCGTGCTGTTTCAACCTTATGGAATTCGCGCCAAATGTGTTTGCAAGAACTATATTAGAACCCGCATTTATGTAAGAGGAATAAATTTCCGCAATTCTCTCCGGGAATTTAATATTTATTTCCTCCGGAATCTCAACGCCGTCGAGATATTTTTTCTTCTGCAGCTCAGTTCCTGTCGCTCCATCCATTATTAACACACGACTTCTTAGGATATCCAAAAATTCTTGTCTGTTCATACCAAAAATCCTTCTTTTCTTGCTTAATTATCCATACTGGTTTTTGCAGTTTTTTGTTGTTGCCGATAAACACTTTTCTCAGTCTTTCACAATCTCAGATATTACACGATTAAAGTCTAATTTTATTTAAAATTACTTTCCGCAAGGTAACACCCACCAATATTTTGTTTTTATATCATATATTTTTATAAGAAATTCTTTTTTTACTAACAGAATATTTCAGTCCCTACGATATCTCCCTCTCTAATCGCATTTGAACTTAAAAATGTTTTAATAAAACAGACCATTTCCCAATAATAGAGATTTTTTTACAAATTAATTGCAATTTTTTTGCTCTTGCTTTCTATAACATTTTTTTTCAATTCTTCAGCTTTTACTCTGTCTTTCTTTTGGCAACACCTATTAAAGCTGAAATAGATTTCTCTGGATTCATCTGACAAAACTCATTTAATTTAATGCCTATATGTTTTGCGCCTATCCAATCCAAAAAATGCTTATTGTCCTCAAGCGACCAGTCGCCGTACCCTGGAGAATATCTCCTTGTTAATATATTACCATTTTTTTCTTCATACGACTTAATCTGTGCATTCACAAGATCTATTGTTTCTTCTGCGGCAACGGACCCTACCGCATCAGATATAAGAGCGTTAAAAGTTTCTTTTTTTTTCAAAAACACATCTCTCCTGCGCTCCAACAACCCGCCTATAGTTACGCTAATCCCATAAACTTTAAAACAATCTCTTAAAAGCGCCATTAAATTACTACTTCTAATTTTATATCCGCTCTCAAATAAAATTTCATCCGATACTTTGCCACCGCTTATCGTTATATTTTCAAAAGCAACCGCCGTTTGAGGTTTAACAAGTTTTTGCGACAAATTTAAATTTTCCCTTATTAAACCGGCAGTTTTCTCATCAAGTTTTGTTTTAGTCTGAAGATATCCCAATCTTGTAAGCAGCTTATTGTAAGGTACTTCTACAGTTAAAATTTTCAGCATAATTAACATTTTACAAAAAAACCCAACTCAATAAATATTAAAATTACGAAATTACGCTTATAGAGTTGATAAAAAACAGTTTAAAAATTTTCTTACGTACTTTTTTATAAGCACAACGTATATATCACACTCTCTATTTGTAACCCACGGCTGTGCGTGCAAATTTATAAGGAAGTTCTCTCTTCAAAAGCGCATATATCTAAAATCGTCCAGATTTACAATCCCGAAGCCTTCTTTTTAACAATAAGCAAATTTCCATCTATGCGCTCAATAAATAATAAAATCAATTTCTTCTCCATTTTACAAGAAGATAAGCCAAGTAAATGGCATAAAAGCATTATGTCGCTAAAATACAGTAAGAAATCAAAAAAGCTCCCTTGCACATATGCATCTTGTCAAAACTTCTTATAATTCTGCAAAAAGCATTATGCTAGACAGAGCAATAAAATTTTACATTCCGCTTTACCCTTCGGATATTGCTTATTTTTACTTTAATCGCAAAAAAATAAACTTGGAATAAGATGGATTTTCTAATACAATAACGTCTTTAGAGGATTTGTTATAGAATAGTAGGGAGATTGTTACTCTTAAATTGCAAAAACCTCCAAGAAAAAACTTGACAAAACATATTTGCAAAGTTTGTTAACAAAAACGGCAATGTTAAAGGAATATATAACGAGGGCAAGCGGAAATTTTAGAATAAAAGTATAGTTTTTTATTCGAAGTAAATATTGTCATTTCTCTTAATCGTCCATATTTATTGAAAAGAGTATATTATTATGAAAGCAAAAATATTGAAATTCGAGAGTTAACAAAACTATTCAGGATATTTTAAGAAGAAGTAAAGCGTTATTTTAGAGAAGACAGAGCTTTTTTTGAGATTTGCAAGTAAAAGCAGTGCGGAACAGTTCGATTTGATAGATGAGATTTGACTTAAGCGTCTAACAACAGTTTTTTTTAAGATATTGGGAATTTACAAATTTTACAAAGGCAGTCAAGAATGCGGACTTTTTCCTCATAATTAGCAGTGCTTATCTTATTTTTGTTTCAAAAACTTCTGTTGTAGTTCCTTTATAATTTTAAGTTCAGACAGTGGCAATATTTTTGTTTTCCGGTGCCTCTTTAGATACGGCGTATTGATTTATTAAAAACAAATTTATTATAATTTAAAGCAAACTTAAACTGGGAGTAGATTATGAATGTGTTGCACTTGAGAATAGCTTACGCCGACACCGATCAGATGGGAATGGTATATTACGGCAATTATCTGACTTTTTTTGAAAGAGGAAGAGCTGAATTACTTAGAGAAATCGGCTTTGAATATAAAATAATTGAAAAGCGCGGATTTTATTTTCCAGTAATTTATGCCGAATGCAAGTATCTGGCGCCAGCAAAATATGATGACCTAATAGCAATAGAAACAAGTCTTACTGAAGTTACAGCGGCAAGCACTACATGCTCTTACAAAGTAAAATGTGATGGAAAACTCTTAGTTACGGGAAAAACAAAACATCCTTTTGTAAACAAAATGTTTAAACCTGTGCGTTTCCCTAACGATATAAGAGAATTAATAGAAAAACATCTTGAAAAATAAACAAGTTAGAGATGATGCTTATTTTATGCTCCAAGCTTTAAAAGAAGCCTCTAAAGCCCAAGAATCGCAGGAAGTACCCGTAGGAGCTGTAATAGTTAAAGACGGCAAAATAATTGCAAGAGGATTTAACAAATGCATCGCATTGTCAGATCCTACAGCTCACGCCGAAATTATTGCATTGAGAAAAGCTGCAAAAAAACTCAAAAATTATCGACTGAATGATTGTTGTTTATATGCTACAATTGAACCGTGCGCAATGTGCGCCGGAGCTTTAGTAAATGCTAGAATAAAAAAAATTATTTTTGGTGCTTTTGATAAAAAGGTGGACTATTGTGGAAACGTACTTAAAACAGCAGATACTAAAAAACCCAACTGCCGAATAGAAATTGACGGCGGGAGAGAAGAATATTTAAGCAGAGAATGTGCAGATATCATAAAATTTTTTTTTAAAAAGGTAAGACAACAAAAGCATAAATCAATCAAAATTATATAAAAAGTATATCCTATAAAGTTCTTTCTTCGTTTTAATGTAAAACAAAATTTAAACATACAAGAAAGAATAGCAAAGAGAAACAGTTATATCTGAGCAAAGTTTTACGAAGAAAAGCGGGGGTGAACAGGGTTCGACGGAAGTGATGGACGTAATGACAGCAGGTCGGAGTTGGTCGATGGCTCCGTAAAAATCGACCGAAAAATAAACAACAAAACGAAAAATAGGCATTTTAGTTCAGAAATAACTAAACAACCAATAATGTTTAGTTCAATGATGAAAGCACAAATGCCATTAATGGCTGCTTAACGCAGTCTCGCTTTACTTTAGACACTTGCTATAAGGTAAAACGACAAAAAGCAGGTTAGTTTTAAGCGGCTTGTGCTGTCAGCTTAAAACGAAATTAAAACAGCGCTGGTTTATAACGTAATCACGTCCGGAGACGGCGTTATAAACGAGATAAATCTTTCGGACTAAGCCTGTAGCGGTCATACTGAAACATTTTCGGACGCGGGTTCAATTCCCGCCACCTCCATAAACATTAACAACGCATCACTTAATTTTAATTCTGGCAATCCAGTCACAATAAACTAAAAGGTAATCTACACATTATGAGAAAAAGTAATTTTTCTCAATAGATTAAATTTACGGTTTTATCTGTCTCGCTGATGAAAAATTCTTTTCATTATTCCATTGATATTTGAGTCTTAACGGACTAAACCGTACATAATTATAATAAAGGCACTCTTTCCCTAACGACATTCAGTGCAATTAAGCTGTTAAACTTAAACTGTATTTCCCGTTTTTAGAATTAAAATCAACACAATATACACTTATTATTTCATCAAAAAGATTTTGAAAGTTTTTATTTAAGCCTGCGTATTTTAATTTTGATGAAAAGTAATTGGATTATAAAAATAAATCGTTATGCGTTATGCTCGTCTAGTCTTCCTCCTACCTCGCAATAATACACTTCTCTTTCTGAGATATCTATCCTGTAGAAGGAGTCTCTCCCCCCTTTAAATGAGAAATACTCTTTATTCTTTCTTTATGCGAGACATAGTGAAAACCACAAGTGTCATAAAAAAACTAATTCAATAACAAAAACATAGATAAAAAAATTAAAGATTTTATATTATATCGCTGAACTGTTACGTAGCAACATCAATTGTTAATTTTTTTGAATAAAAAATTTGCCGATATGAACTTGCAAAATGTAAAGAATACAAATAATGCACTTGTTTCAATAGTTGTTTTATACTGACAAAAATTTAAAGATATCTTCCCCGTCCGTTATCCTTCACAACACGGCTTGATTAGTCCTGCAAGAGAAAAATTTGCCAAAAATTAGAACTTTTTAATATAATTTATAATATTAATCATAAAAATTGCCCGATGGTGTAATTGGTAACACGTCTGCCTCTGGAGCAGAAGTCTCCTGGTTCGAGTCCAGGTCGGGCAGCCAATATCTAACTGGCTGCTTATCCTAAATATCATATCTTAAATAATATCTCCAAGCTGAGTTAGATTTAGAATAAGATTATAGTGTATTATTTTTTATTCAACAATAGATCTTGCCAATACATTGGGAATACAGGCATCCTATAATGACGACTTATTATCAAAGGCAATACATTAAAACCATATTTGATAGCAGAAATTTCATCAGACGAGACAGAATTTTTTTGAATTAATTGTATTCTATTCTTCATTTCTTTAGCTGAAATTTGAATATCAACTTCACTATCTGTACAACCAGTCTCTAGCACAGCATTGCTATTTTTATACATTTTTTCTTCCGTATCTTTGTTTGGATACCAAATTTGAAAATCACATTTTCCGAAATCCATATTTTTTAACATTGTTTGGATTTCATCGTATATATCATCCAAATTATTAAAACAACACAATTGTAAAAGTATCGGAATAAGTGTTGATACATCAAACAATTCTTCTTTAGTCAACTTTTTATTTATATTACACTCAAATAAATCATCATAATCATCTGATGATATAGGAAAATACATCCCTTCTTTATAAGCAAAACATACACATTCTATCATAGAAGTGATCCACGATGATAAAAATTTTCTGTTAGTTGTTATATCTTTAGATATGACTAAAACGGCTAAGGTAATATCTATTATCTGATTATCAAAACATGGATTCAATAAACATTTATGTTTTCTTATAAGTTCAATTATAGTTTTTTGCACTTCTAATAACTTTTCTTTAATAAAGCCATAAATACCTAGAAAACCCAAAATTTCAAATAAATTAATTGAATTGATAGAAAAATCGGCAACATTAATGCACAATCCATTTTCAATTTCTGTATAAGGTTTTATTTTTTCAAAATAATCACCATATATTTCTTCTAAAGTATCGTATATTTTTTTGAACTCTTTTATTAAGACATTATTTTTAAATAGAGAGTATTTTTTTAACATCCCCCATGACGCTATTGTAATCTTTTCTGCACAAAGAATTGCAGGCTTTATATTATTGTTGCTTTTAGCCCAATAGTATATTATATTCAACATAAGATTCACTGTTCGAAATTTTTTTTCAATTCTATCATCACGACTTCTTTCTCCCACTTGCATATCATCAATGAACATCTCCTCTAAAATTTTATTGAGTTCAGTGAATTCATAACTATTATATTCTAAAAGTGCTAATATTTTTCTGAAACTTGAACTCAATTTAGGCGATAATAAGTGTTCATTCAAAAGATATCGTTCTATCTTAAGAGATAATTGATTCCCGCCCCAAAAATCGAATGAAATATTCTTATCTTTATTACACTTTTTATATCCTTCCCAGTTTGGAGTGATTTTTTGGTTCATTTCTCCACCGGTAACAACAATTATATTTTTCTTCTTATTTTTATATTCTTTTGCCAGCATGTTTGGTATATATGTATCTTCTATCTCATTCAGTGATTGCCTTACAGACTGAGGGGTTCCATCCCAATTTTTTCTATCAATATCTCCTCTTTTTATCGTGAAAAGATATATTTCCCCGTTCTCGCCTTTTACTGCTTCTACATCAACCCCATATTGTCTGACACCTATGGAGGGGCTTACTCTTACATCGAATCCCATTTGTAATAATAAGTCAGGCAGTAAAATATCCAATTCTTTTGATTCTTTCAACATAGTTAGATATTCTTTTATTATTAATTTCATTATAAACCTTTTTTAATATTTAGCATATTTAACATACACATAGCGTGAGGAATTGGGGAATATATTCCAGATAACGGACTTTCCGAAGAAAAACTTATAGTTCCCATTTTTTGAGGCTCAGGATAGTCTTTTAAGGATTTATTATAAGAAAAAGAAGCGATCCCATATTTGATACGAGTTTGCCGTATACGCCACAACAGAATCGACTCTTTTTTAACTGCTTCCATCATTCCATTGTGATATCGTTCATTTAAAGCTCTGGACAGTTTTCGCATTATGTTGTCAGGAGGTTCTAATTCTTTTAAAGGAGGTAATTCATTTTTAGGTTTAATATGTGTTTCAATACAATCTATAATAGACGAAATATATCGAGTTTTAGGTTCTTTAGGATCAAGTAAAACTAATTTATTTTTAAGAAATACTATCGTAGATTGGGGAAAGTTAAAACCTATAAAAATTATAAATAATTTTCTTATTATATTTTTTCTGCTATCATTGTATTCTAAATTATCCATAATTGAAAAAATCAAAGGACACATCGTATTAAATTTATTACTATAATGTCCTATTAATTTTTTAGATATGTATATATAATCATATTTATTTAACTTATTATTTGAAGATAAAAAATCAAATGAAAAGTTATTAAAATCCAGATACTCAGCTTGATATGTGTCTAAAAACAAAGTTCCCAGATAAAAAATCGAACAATTTTCATTATCTAACATCTCTATTATCATTTCTTTTGCAATATCGGATTCTTTATGAAATGCATTAATTGTATCATGAAACGATCTTATATCAAATTTTTCTGATTGATGTAAATTAATTTTTTTAGCCCAAGTATGTAAAAACTTCTTGACAGTAGCTATATCACCTTTTACTATTTTTTTACATAAGATATTATCTATAGGATCAACATCATCTGATAAAATACCAGTATAAGAAAATAAAATTTGGTTAAACCAATCTTCTTTTAAATAACCTTCGACCAAATTTGAAAGTATAAATAATAACGTCTGCCTATTATCAGGTTTTAACGAATCTTTCAACTTTAAAAGCAACCTTGGTATTTTTTCAGAAAATTTTATTAAATTTTCACAAGCATACAATATACTGCTATGAAGTCTACTATCTGTTTGCAGACTCTCAAGAATTCTTATAGTTGCATTCAATTCTTTATCATAATCACCGGTATAATTATATTTTCCTATGGCAGTTATATAGCCATGTAAAAGATGCATATTGTCTGTTTCTGAAATTTCATTCACAATGCGTGCATGCGTGCTAAGAAAATCTTTTTCCAATAAAAAAGTATAAAATGTAGATATATAACCACGCGTAAATTCAAAAACTTTTTCTTTTAATTTTGCTTCAATAAGCTCCAACTGAGATTCATTATTTTCTAAAATTGATTTGAAAAGTTCGTACTGTTTGAATGCACAAATATCTTTTATTGTTTTCTTATGTACAATTCTAATAAACTTTATAAAACTATCCCAATTTAGAATAATTCTCGGTTGAATTTCTTCAAATATCGATAGTATTTTAAAGGGACTGTATTCCTGTTTAATTGCTTTGCAAGCCATATTGAGAATATCGCTGTGAGCATTGTCCAAAATTGACTTTGCTTCATTCTTTCTATTGGCAGATATCAACTTTTGCAATTTTTCGAAGAATTGCTTTGGAGTTGGAGAATTTTTTAATTTCATAAAAGTTCCTTCCATAAAACTTAGCATACTATTTAAAACAATAAGTTATAAGTTTACTATTCCGACTCTGAAAGGCAGGCAGCTTAGATACTCTCCAATCTCATATCTAAAAGACCATAAAAATATACTTAATTTTGATTGTATTAGTTAAAGATTTATTATTAACCGACATGATTAGTATTATATCTTCCCAACTGGATAAATGCCCAATCTATTTAGATTCGCAGTGATTTCTTCTATAATAGTTTGCCTATCATTATAGAAATCGCTTCCCCATATACGATAAATATTCCATCCCATCCTTTCCAAATTTTTTTGCTTTAAACTATTTCGAAACCACTCTTCCGGCAGACAATCTTTGTCGCCATCGCATTCAATGCCGAGTTTGGCATCAGCTCCTTCTACAACTAAATCTATTCTATATGGCCCAATTTTTACTTGTGAATTAACAGCATATCCTTTATCCGCAAAAATATTATAAATTATCTCCTCGAAATCAGATTCAAAGGTTAAATGATCTCTTTCTATTTTTTCTGTTAAATCCACGCCAGTCATAAACTCAAGTAATTTATATCTCATACAATTATGATTTGCAATCTCATCTAATTTTAAGGAATGAACTAGTATAATCTTATCTCTTGCTCTACTTACAGCAACATTAAACCTTTGTTTATACACATCTTCTGTTAAAGGTTTATATTGTTTACTGTCATTAGGACCAACCACCATAGACAAAAATATTATATCTCTCTCATCTCCCTGAAACGTTGCAGCATTCCCCACTCTAATTCTATATTTTGCACGATCGTCTGTTGATATATAATTAGTTAAAATATTTTCAATATATTCCGCTTGTTCACTACCCGTCAACGATATTATACCTATGGTTTTATTATCAAATAGCTCATTTTTTATAACGTCTTTGATTTTTGAACATATAATCTCTGCCTCCATTTCATTTATATTAACATCATCTCTCCTTATGCCTTTTTGTACATACACAGTCTCTAAAACCGGTGTTAGTTTTTTATTGGGATTCTCATATCTCAAAGGGATAATCTTTCCGTCATAACATAAATCATTACTAAACTTAATAATTTCTGGCAAGCACCTAAAATGTTCTTTCAACATCAACTCGCTATTGCCACCAAGAATCAACTTTGCAATGTCATATATACTTGTTTTTAAATCATAATAACTGCTAGCTGGAATATCAGCAAGATGTTCTTTTATTTTATTTTGAATTTGCATTACATCAATTCCAATATTAAGCGGACTTACTTGTTCTGGATCTCCTACAACTATTACTTTTTTACCTCTTACCAGAGCCAAAAAAGCTCTAATATCGCTTTGACTTGCTTCATCAATAATTACGACGTCAAAAATGCCCACTTCAGAAGGAATTGTTTCTGATACTTTATGCAATTGCATAATCCAAACAGGTATAGCGTTTTTGGCTTTTTGTGTGGCCGCTTGCAGCAGTCTTCTCTTTTCAAATGCATATTTAGATTTTCCTTTTGGTAACCTTTTTAGAGCCATCTTCCATTCTTCAAGTGCTATCACATTTGCTCGTGTAGCGCTTTTTTGAATATTCATAAATGCAGTTTTCAGTATCAACTGCTCTTTTAGTTTCCTCAATTTTTTATTCAGAGAAACAAATTCTTTTTCCCGACGCGTTAAGCTTCTTGCTAACTTATTAATTTCAGAAATGTATGACATCCACGCTTTATATTGAAACGTCTTAGCCCAATATTCAGGATAAACTACGCCGGATGACAAGTTTTGCATAAAGAACCCTGCCCATATAGGAGCTTTATCTTGCAATTTATTCAACAAATCACAAAATTCCTTATACCTATCTTCTAACGACTCTAAATCTTTTAATTTATTGTACGCTGAAGTATAATCTAAAATCGCTTTTTCCTGACCATTATAAACTGCGGAAAGGGAATTAAATATCTGTAAATTCTCTTTATAACCATTTAAATATTGAGATATTGTGTTTTTTAGCTCTTCTTCCTTAGCCTTAGTATTCCGGGATTTACTACTCATAAGTTCAAGTTTACAATCTACCGCTTGTAATATGCTCTCAATGTGACAAGTAGTTAATGCATAATCTGCTCTCTCTAAAATATTTCCCGAAAAAGTTTTAATTTTCTCATGTATCTTTTTATTTCGTAATACAGCTTCCATATATGAAATTGACAGTAATATTTCCTTACAGCTATCTTCAAATTCTTTAAACTTGTTTCTATCAGTATTTGGCGTATTTATAATATTTATAATCGGCAAAGAATATTTGTTAGCTATCTTATTCCATGTTACACATAAATTATTCAATTGTTCTAACATTTCAATGTAATCTATAGTTTGACGCCAGTCGCTTTCTGTTTCTAACTCTTTTATGCCGTCTACTGAAATATTATTCAGAGTCATTTTCTCTCGTTTTGACATAAATATTTTGTTAAAAAAACTATAAATATTCTTATTATCCCTAACTTTTTCCAATTGTTTAAATAAAAAATTTTTTAATTCTGTAGTCGCAAATGAAGTTTTAATTATAACATCCTTAAAGGAATCATATTTGCCTCTCAATTCTTCTAACTTACTTTTCTGTTCTAAAAGTTTTGAGAATATACTTTGCAGTTGCTTTTGCTCTCTCTTATCACTTATAATCTTCAACAACTTTTCTTGCCATTCTAATATTATGTTCTTATCATTGTCCAATCTATTCCTTAATAAAGTAGCAAAAGAAGCCAAATCTTCAATTTTTGAACTTTTTATAACTAAATCAGGACTAAATGAATTCAATCGAGAACCTAAATCTCTTATTTTCAATAAATTACTTGATAATTCTTCAAATTCTTTAGGAGTAATCAAAGATTTTATTTGAGGTCTCTTTATTTTTAAATCATCTAAATAACCTCTTAACTGTTCTGACAAATCTGACAAACGCTTCAATTCAGATTTATCCAATGGAAGTATAGGTGTTACTACACTTACATCATTGCCCATATTGTCCTTGACATACTCGACGTTATACGCGACCTTATCCTTAAGCCATGAATGTTTATCTGTCTCATCCTTAAGCTTTTGCGCAACAACCATTGGCAAATAGCTGTCATCATTAAGTTTAATTTTAGTTAGCTGTCCTTTAGAAGCTTTTTTTATATTATCTTGCATTTCAATTAACTTATTCTTTGCATCATTTATTTCACAATTGAGGACTTCAATGTCTTTTGCTAAATCATGCGAAGGATAATTAATTGCTTCTGTAATTCCACAGAATACACTATTCATCTTTTTTTTGGCATCCGGAACTGACGATAAAATCGGTATACAAAAATTTCTAAGCTCTTCAGGAATTTTTGTAAGTAACACGTCTAAAGCTTGATCTTTTTGACTAGTCACCAAAACCCTATCGCCCATAGCTAAAAAGTGTGAAATCAAATTAGCTATTGTATGGCTTTTCCCTGTGCCAGGCGGTCCTTGAACAATTACGCTATCAGAAACTTCTAACTTTGTCAGAATATTGACCTGTTCATCATTAAAAGGAAGAGGAAACAAAATTTTATCATTTTGCAATACCTCTATTTCAGTATATGATCTAGGATAAAAATTATCCACAGTACGCGTTGCTAGATTAATTAGCTTACGTTCATCGTTCGCTACAGTTATTTTATTTCCAGTCCATTGTCTGCCTTCTCTTTCAGCGCGCAGCAATTCCATAACATCTATCTCAGACACGTAACTTGAAACATCTGTTAGCTCGCAATGCATGCCATCGACATCGGGATATAATCTTATCACCTCAAGCTTATCAATAAGCTTTAGACCTAACGGAATCGCGTTTAAATTAAACAGATACTTATAGAGGCTAAGTTGCCACGCTACGCTCCGATAATCAGACTTTTTCTCAGACTTTCTCTCAGACTTTTTCACGGTTTTGATATCTGCCATTATGCATTTGCCATCTTGTTTATCGACGTAAATTAAATCAGCCGTGCCAACTATCATATCGTCACATAATCTCCATTCGGCGAACTTATGAGTGTCAGCCATTTTATCTTTTAACGCATTTTTAATCGCCGCACAGTAGCTATCAACATCCGGCTCTTTCTCATCAATCCCGTTCACCCATTTCGCAATATTAGCGTGGATTTTTGTGCCTCTATTTGCCGCAGTCCGCAGAAATTCGTTGTCTGGATAGGTATCGCGTACTAAGCCATGTTTTTGCAGTAACTGTGTTACGCTAATTAGTGGCTTTCCGGCGGTTTTGCGAGTATTTGATGCTTTCTGTAAAAAAGTTTTCAAAGCACCTATATTGTTCCCATCATCGCTTTTATTGCCACTTTTAAACTTCTCGATGTAGTTTTCTGAATCTTTTATTTCTGCACTTTGTCTTCTTTTTCTATAAAAAATTCCCCATGTATCAATTAATTTTAAGTCATGATCAATTTCGCACGGGTCTATTTGCTTATCCTCAACTAATTTCGCATTAGCAATATTTCCATTTGTTGGGTCTCTAAACATATTGACAATACGTCCAAAAAAATTTATATATGAACTTTTCTCAGCTATGTCGTAATCAAAACTATAAAATAAGTTTTTTATTTCCAATATATTTGTGACATAATTTTGAATAACCAAATCTTCCAATACAAAGCTTTTCCCATCAACAGCACTTATCCTAATTGTTTTCGATTCAGAATCGTAACCAACATTTAACTCCATGCTTACTAAAGGGTAATTTAATGATATTTGTTTAGATATTTTCCATGCTATTATCCCATGTCCTAATATAAACTCATAGTTTTCATCTCTATGTATAGAAAGGTTATATAAATCATTAAAAAGTCTCTCAACTAATAATCTATCTTGCTTCTCTTTTTTCCATGCTTGCAATTTAGGCAAAAATTCTTGCCAAATTTTTTCTCTGTTATTATTGCTTTGAGTAATAATAGTATCATTATTAGGGTTTTCCTCTTTTATTAAATGTGGATTATCAGGATAATCTATAATGAACCCCGATAATTCATTTGGATATTTCAGCGGAGGCAGATTATCAGGGTATTTTATTATAAAGTAATCTTCCTGTTCTGGATTTGTAAAAATTGATGAAATATACTTAGTATTTTGAAAAGAGTTTTCAAATTTTTTAAATGATATACCAGAAAAGTCAGTCTGAACTTTAAGGCTAAGTTCTAAAACTGATTTAATATACTTAAATAAGTTTAATGTTTTTAGTCGAATATTATCCATAATTCAAATTCCATATTTATAGTATTAATATTTTGTTTATTGCACAAATACAAGTCTCAAGCTTGAAAAAGTGGATATTTAGCGGTTTCTTTTATTAAAATAGCTTTATTTTAATCAATAGTTAAATATTTTCATTCCCCCCCCCTCGTTCTTCGCATAGCTATCATTGCTTACCTATTATCAGATTATAAGAATAAATTTTCAATCAATTATATTTATGCATATACTTTAACACACATGCTTTAAAACAAAAAATAATCAAAAGTGATTACTTTAATACAAAATTATAGAATATTATAAAGACATAAATAAACAGTATAAATCCGAATACCTCAACAGTTTTCTCGAATTCCTCCAAACTGTATTCTCCTATTTTTCACTATAAACTTTCTTACCGTTGCAATTAAATACCTTCGTCACGCTTATTATTGCTACTAATCTCAATAATTTTTACTCATAAACACTGTCCTTACTTCTCTTTGCTATTCGTTTATTTTCGTAATCAATTCTGTACTAAAAGGTATTGCTACGATATACCATATATACAGGGATAAATTTAGTATGTATGAAATTATCTTTTATAAAGATAAAAATGGAAGAGAATTTCTCAAGGATTATATTTATGATTTATTTTAAAGAGGAGAAACAAATAAAATCGACAAAATTAATGCTGAAAAAATAATAGCTTATGTAAAAGTCTTGGAAAAATATGGAACAAGAGCAAAAGCACCGATAGTAAAACATATTGATGGAAAATTATGGGAGCTGAGACCGCTGAAAAATAGAATATTTTTCTTCTATTGGCAAAAAAATATATACGTTTTACTACACCATTTTATTAAGAAAATGAAAAAAACACCGCTAAGAGACATAGAAAAAGCGAGACACAATCTGACAGATTTTTTAAAAAGAGAGAACTAAAAATATGAAAAAGATAAATAATATAAAATGTACAACTTTTAACTATATATGGAGCGATCCAAAACTTCTTACATCCGACGCAAAAAGACGTATAAATTTTAGAGGTTGCTCTTATAGGCAAACTTATTGAGACAAGAGAAAAAAGGGATTAACTCAAAAAAAGCTCGCAGATAGTACAGGAGTAAAACAATCAGCAGAAAATTGACGATGATAATTCTTTTCAAATAAAAGAGGATAATGTCTATAATGATATGGATTTTTTGCTCGGCAAATTGATTTCTCACACCGATATAAAAAATAAAACGTTTTACGGATTTAAAGAACTTGAAGACGAAATAATACATTTTAAGCATATAAAAATATCTAATCTAGCAACTGAAGATGTTGAATTGTTAAACTCAGAAATTGAAAATGTAAAAACAGGCAAAAAGAATGAGGCTGAATTTAAAGAATTAAAAATAAAAAATATAGCGAAACATTATTATTTGCCGTTAATTTATTCAAGAACAGAGAAAATGGATTATATAAACCATATAATAGTAAATGAGAGCGAAGTGAAATTTATTAAGGCTCTTGAGAAATATATAAATCGAGAAAGCGTATCAGCAGAATGGATGTTTAGTAAAATAGATGAAACTTTGGACAAAATTGGAATACCGTATTTCTACAGAAAAGATAACAGATACAGAAAATTTTTTCCCGATTTTATCTTTTGGGTTAAAAAAGAAAACGATTACAAAATCATCTTCATAGATCCTAAAGGAACAAGCCATACCGATTATGAGAACAAGATTGACGATTTTAAAGAATTACTCCTCAATTCCAACATTCCCCCATATAAAGGACTAAATATTAAATTTGATTTAAGATTTTATAATGATGATATCAGTTCCATAGGAGAAAAATATAAGAAATATTGGTATACTTATGAAGATTTTTCTTTTTTAGAGAACCCCTCCTAGTAGCAAATAATAAAATCCTTCAATTAGCGAAGCTCGCAATAATTTTACTGAAAGCAAATGCCAAAAGTAAGCAAATATATACACATATTATGGTTACTTTGTAAGAGTTTATATGCTTATGGTAATAAGCTATAAACAGTAAAAGTCAACATGCAGCGTTAAAGTTACTTGCAAAGTATAAATGATTATAGCTATTAAATAAACCATAGAAAATGCATAGTATACTTAAATTAAAATGACCTTATCAGATACTTTATCGATTTCACAAATATCGGCATCAAATATTTGCAAACCTAGCTCATCAATAAGTCTGATTCGTTATTGTCCGTTTGTCTTTAGCAACTGCAAAGTCAGACATTTGAGTTAAAATATCATTTCCTTTAACAATAAACTCCTACTTTCCCATAAGAATTTAAAAACCAAATTTAACAGGTATTAATTATAGAAAATACTCTTTATGTATGATTTAAAATGCGAGCAGGACAGGCGTAAATGATTACTATATCCTGCATAAATTAAATTGACAGAGGAAAAGATAGCGGGTTTTGAGACTATATCATACCGCCACGTTGTTTTGTCTTTTCTAAGCTTTTCGTAGCACAAGCAGAATTAAAAAAAAATGAAGAAATTGAGATTGTCTGTAACATTGAGAAATTTCTCATAAGCGGCGGGATAAATTTTCTTACCGGTGAAATAAGCTCTTCTAATACTATCTCTGCAATAGAAAGGTGTATTTTTACAACTCGTCGCGCAGAAACGAGATTAAACAAAGAACAACGCATAAAGCCATAAATTTGATATTTTACGGTTCATATATTTTCCCGCTTTTTGTTTCAATATATAAATTAGTTCTTTCAATAGCGTATATTTTGCCATAATTATACTGATCCCCCAATAGTTTTTTTAAAATCGCTTCAGGCTTCACATATCTACCGCCGCCAAAACGAAGCTGTAATTTTAAAATGCCGTTTTCATTTTTAAAAGATCTTATTAAAGGTTTAGCATCGACTTCAACAGTTTTTCCCATTTTTATTTTCTCTACCGCAATCAAATCCTGAAATAAAAATTTATCAATTTGTTCTTGAGCGATATCCGCATTTTTTATCTCATATTCTGAAACGTTTGATAAAATATCTATAGACGGAAAATTTAAAGGCACTTTTTTTACATCAAGTATTTTAAACCCTTCCGGCAACGCTTTTGAAAATTTCAGTCTTACATTTTCAACATTTACTTTCTGCGTAAAATATAATTCCATATATTCACTCGTACTTTCCTGACCTATAGAAAGCGGCGGTCCATAAGACGATTTAATCTGAGGACTAAAGCCTGCAGTAAACGCTACGGGAAGACAGGAACGCCTTGCGGCTCTGCGAAACATTTCTACCTGTTCTAAATGAGATATAAACCTGACCTTTCCTTTTTTTGAAAAACGAAGCCTTAAACGCATAACAGGCGCAGTAGTAGCTGAAATTTTATGCTTTTCATAAATTTCAGGCAGGACACGCTGCACTTTATTAGATTGTCTTTCCGCAACATCGGCAGTTTCGTTTATGCCTCTGATATACTCTGCATATAACGCTTCTTTTGACACACCGAAATTTAAATGCTCCCACGGCAGGATCTCGCCATATCCTATATTCCTATACACATAAAAATTTATATTAATCCCGCTTTCAGCGAAAGCCTTATCCCATATGCTGCCGACAAATTTATCAGCCCATTGGTCAAATCTCGCGCCTTTCTGCCACGCCTTATAAATTACAGATGAAAGTCGCCTGTCCCCTTTTGCAATTAAAGCTTCTAAAATACTCGCTCTATGATTATGCGCTTTCACATTTGCCGGAAGAAGTTTATTTAAAAGCGTAATTTTCCGCTTTATTTCGTCCGCATCCGCCATCGGCGTCCATTGAAATGCTGTCTGGGCTTTCGGAACAAAAGGCGAAACAGTAATATTAAAATTTAAACCATTCGCTTTTTTTCTGACAAGCTTTACAAGACGCTCTATACCTGCTATATCCTCATTAGTTTCCGTTGGGAGACCTATCATAAAATAAAGCTTTATCATACTCCAGCCCATAGCGTTTGCGGCAAGCAGTGTTTCAACTATCTGTTTTTCGGAAATATACTTGCCTATTACATTACGCATTCTGTCTGTGCCTGCTTCAGGCGCAAAAGTAAGCGTAGGCTTTTTGTTTCTATTGATATATTGAGCTACTTTAAGGGAATGTTCGTTGCATCTTAAAGACGGCAGCGAAATACTAAGATTTGACCTGCCGTACAAATCGTTTGTCTTTATTAGCAACTCGTCTAAATTTTTATAATCACTGCATGAAAGAGATGAAAAGACAACTTCTTCAAAACCTGTAGCCTGCAAACCTTTCTCTACAAGATATAGCAACTTCTGAAGCGGTCTCTGCCTCCACGGGCGGTAATATTTTGATGCCTGACAGAAGCGACACTGTCCAGGACATCCTCTTGCAACTTCAATATTTAATCTGTCGTGTACGGTTTTTACAAAAGGAACTATTTTCTTTTCCGGAAAATATGCGTTTTCAAGGTTTAAAACTCTTTTCCCAACAACAGGCTTTACATCTTCCGAGATGGGAGTTACAGATTTTATCGTATTGTCATCATTATATTTGACACTATAGAATGACGGCACATATACGCCATCCAATTTTGACAGTTTTTTTATGATTTCTAATCTTGAAAATCCAGCTTTCTTGGATTCTTTACATATGTTTATTATATCCTCAATCGCTTCTTCGCCGTCGCCTAAAACAAACATATCAAAAAAATCGCAGAAAGGTTCCGGATTAGTTAAAGCAGGTCCGCCGGCGATTATCAAAGGCTCGTTGTTTTTTCTGTCTTTTGAAAATATGGAAATGCCCGATAAGTCAAGAATATTGACTATGTTTGTCACAACAAGTTCGCACTGAATTGTAAAACCCAAAATATCAAAATTCTTTAAATCACTGCCGGATTCTAACGAGAAAAGATTAGTTCCCATTTTTCTCAAAAGTAGCTCTAAATCGACATCCGGAGCAAATACCCTTTCGCAGCGGGCAATTTTTTTTTCATTAATTAAATGGTAAAGAATTTCAAGTCCAAGGTTGGAAGCGCCGACTTCATAAATATCAGGAAAACACAAGACTATCGAAAAATCCGCAAGCATATCGGCAGAATGTGAATTTAACTCACCGTTTATGTACCTTGCAGGTTTTTTCACAACATTCAATATTTCATCAATTTTGGATAGTTTTTTCATAAGTTTCGTATTACAGCAAATCGGATTTTTTATATTATACACAATTTGCATATAAAACAAATTTTTCTTTGTTTTGCACTTTAACGACCTAAGGGCGTTTATGAAAATTGCCGCGCCAAACAGCACAAAAGCGCAAAAGCTTGAAATAAAAAATAACAGACAGATTCTAAAATAACAAAGATTACCGAATTTTATGTTATAATATCGCAGACTTCAAGGCGGTTTTAAATGCACGAATACCAATTACTTGAAATTATAGCAATAGGCTTTGCCTTTGCTCTTGTGCTCGGTTTTATAACGCAAAAGCTGGGTCTTTCTTCTATTGTCGGATATCTTTTAGCTGGGTTCTTCATAGGTCCCGCTTCTCCCGGATTTGTCGCAGATTACGCTCTGGCATCTCAACTTTCAGAAGCCGGCGTCATTCTCTTGATGTTTGGCGTGGGATTACATTTCAAAATGGATGATCTCATGGCAGTTAAGGGCGTCGCTATCCCGGGAGCGGTAATACAAAGCACTATTGCAACCATTTGCGGAATATTTGTCGGCACCACCTTAGGACTTGATTTAAAGTCGGCGCTCATACTTGGTTTTGGTCTTGCTGTGGCAAGCACTGTCGTACTTTTAAGAGTTTTAAACGACAATGATATTGTCAACACCGTACACGGACATGTAGCCGTCGGATGGCTCGTTGTAGAAGATATTTTAACCGTATTAATACTTGTCGCCCTTCCTAGCATTATGACAATATTGTCTAATACGAGTACTGCAGAAGGAAGTATTGAAATACTTAAAGCAATAGGAATCGCTTTGGGACGGCTTGTTTTATTATGGGTTTTGGTTATGAAAGGCGGAGAACTGTTTGTTCCGTGGCTCTTGTCAAAAATTATAAAGACCCACTCAGAAGAACTTTTCACTCTCACGGTTTTAGTCATAGCTTTTTTAACAGCAATTCTTGCGGCTGTCGTATTTCAAGCATCGTTTGCCTTAGGCGCATTTTTGGGCGGAATGGTTGTAGGAAAAAGCAAAGCAAGCCATCAGGCAGGCGCTGATATTCTTCCGTTGAGAGACGCTTTCGCAGTTTTATTTTTCCTTGCAGTCGGTATGCTTTTTGATTTAAAATTTATAATCGAGTATCCGCTGCTCATATGCATGTGTCTCGCCATCGTTTTACTCATCAAACCTTTAACCGCTATACTTACAGTCTCCATCTTAGGATACTCCACAAAAACAGCCCTCACAGTCGCTTCGGGGCTAGCGCAGGTCGGAGAATTCTCATTTATACTGGCGCAAGAAGCAAAACGGTTAGGTCTTGCTGGAGATGTTGTTTACAATGCAATAGTCGTGTGTTCCATCGCATCAATAACTCTAAACCCGTCGGTATTTAAGAAAGTTCCGGCAATTGAGAAATTTCTTCGTTCCAAAAAAAAGTTGTGGAAGATTTTAAATTTTGCAGCTGACAGAAAAGGAAATAAAAACAGTAAAGATAAGGATCTCGCAAAAAATCTGCTCCCCACTGAAGAATACCTTGCACAAAAAACAGCCATAGTCGTAGGTTACGGACCTACCGGTAAAAAAGTTACTCAGGCATTAATAGAGCAAGATGTAAAACCTATTATCGTTGAAATAAACATAGACACAGTTAATAGCCTGAGTTCCCAAGGACAAGCAGTAATTTACGGAAACTCGGCAAAAAAAGATATTTTGTTTGCAGCAGGCATAAAAAATGCAGATTATTTAATTATTACAATTCCTTCTTTAAATACAACATTGGAAACCGCTTCACTTGCGTCCGCCTTAAACCCAAAAACACGCATACTCGTGAGAGCGCGTTTTATTGACAGCAAAGAGAACTTAAAACAAACAGGCATATCGGGAATAGTCTTTGAAGAAGAAGAAGTTGCAAATGCTTTGACTTCTTTACTACTCGACGATTTGGAAAAACAAAGCCTACTCGCGGTAGCTTCGGAACTTGCAGCTCAGTCAGCCGACAAAGAGCAAGAATAAACAATAAAAAAATACATCGCTATGCTAAATAAACTAATTTTTATTTAGCAACATAGACAATGAAAAATAATTTCCACTAGAAAACTTATTTTTCTCCTTTTTCGGACTTGTCCAACTGCGTTTTAAGTTTTTCTATTTCACTTTTGAGATTTTCCGCTTCTTCATGCGTTATAAAACCCATTTTGTTGACTGTCGTTTTTACAGTTTTATTAATCTTTTTTGATAATTCATTTTTTGCCGTTTCAGCCTGCTTTACGGTTTCATCAAAAAATTTTTTACCCTCATCAGCTTCAATTTTATTATTTTCAACAAACTTTTTTGCTGCCTCCTCTATTTTCTTCTTACCTTTCAACGCCAATCCCACGCCCGCATAAAGCACTGTTTTCAAGCCTGCCATGTGTCCCCCTTTTGTCATAAGCTAATACCTGCCTACAAAACTGAAAATCTCACTCTCTCAATTTTACTTTTTTACAAAGTATTTTCAAATATCATACAAAATTATTTAAGTTTTACAATTCACCCAATTTAGTTATGTAAATATTTTTTATTTTTCCTTTCTCTTAAGAAATTATTATTGGTTAAAAATTCTAAAAATATTTTATCTGCATACATAAAAATATCTGCACATCTCACAGTTAACTTTATCTTTTTCATCGAATTCAAAATTTTCTCCACCATTTATCTCGTCAAGCACAATCTTAACTACATCAACGCATTTCTCATATACTTCTCTTTTTTCAGGAAATTCAATAATTTTTGCTTTTTTTATATCATAAATTCCGCAATTTAAGACGGCAAGACCTGTCTCTTTTTCAAATATGTATTTATACAACGGAAGCTGTAGAGAACTTATCGCCTTTTTTATATTCTGCCTGCCAAAATCATCTGACATTAACTCAAGATATTTCTCTAAAACAATTTTATCGGGAACAGCACCTGTTTTATAATCAAATATCATATAATCTTTACCGTCCGTATCTATCCTGTCAATTCTGCATTTTAATTTATAAGTTTCCCCTGAAGTCGTTTCAATATTTGAAATATATTCTCTCTCGCAACCGTAAATGTTTTTATAAGACCTTTGTCTTTCATAATATAAAATGTTTTTCATTCTGTACACTAAAACTTCTTTTATCATAAAAGCGTCTTCCCTAAACTTAAAACACGGGAAATTATCAAAACTGTTCTCAAGTTTTTTTAAATACTCTTTTTCAAATTCCGAAGTCTTCAGTTTCTCGCCGTTAAGTTCTTCATATAAAGCATCTTTTAAAAAACTATGCACAAAATTTCCTATATCGCTGCCGGAAAGCTCTCGTCCCACTTCCATTCCTTCGTCAAGCAGCAACACATACATAAAATAAAATTTAAGTTTACAGCTTAAATAAGCGTCAATTTTACTGTACGTATAAAACATATTTTTAAGATATTCTCTAATCTCTTCAGTTTTTGCATATTTTCGTTTTACAAGTTGTTTCGCCGAAAATTTAGGTAAAACAAATTTATTTGTTTTTACGATATCAATGTCTTTATTTTCCAGCTGTTTATTCCAAATAAGAGCTTCGATAAATCTACTCCTTTCGTCTTTCTCGTTATCAGGATAAATAAGACTTAAATTTTTTGCTCCTGCAATAAGTCTATTAAAATGATACCGTTGTATTTCAAACTCTTTCTTGGCCATTTTAATTCCTAAAGCGTACATTATATCTTTGGGGACAAGAGCATATTCTTTTTTTACGGCAGGTATTGCCGAATCTGTCATTCCCACTATGAAAACATTGTCAAACGAAAGATTTCTCGATTCTAAAAGTCCTAAAATTTGCATACCGTTAAGAGGCGAACCCGGCAAAGCTATTCTTTTATTTCTAATCATCTTTTTGAAAATATTTAAAACATCTTCATTGGAAAACTCTGCCTGCGATACCTCTCCAAATTTCAGATCTTTTGCCAAAGATAATAATAATCCCATAACTTCAATATTTAAGGGATAAGCGCTTGTAGCGCTTAAAGAATATATTTTCCCAAAAAATTCAGACAAAATATAAGACAAATTATCAAGAGTATTTATTTTTTCCCACGACACAAAGAAAATGTCAAAAATTTCTTTTAATATCTCTACAATTTTTTTAGAGGCAACGTATTTCCAAGCTTCGGTTACAGTAAGACTTATTTCATCAACAAGTTGCTTCTCACCGACAATTTCTTCAAAAGAAACAAACATTTTGCCGCTTAAACTACTTTTTGAATCCTGATCTAAAGCTTCTTCAATCTTATGAGCGACAATCCTCGATATTGAATTTTCTCCAAAGAACCTCATATTTTTTGAAAGCGGGTTAGCCAGTACTTTCATAACGTCTTTTGAATAGTAGTATCGTCCCTTCTTTGAAAGCTGCGCTTTTACAATTGCGTCAAGTAAAGAAAAAACAGACGTTTTTTCAGCAGGATAACCCGCCGAAACATTATAATGTTCTGTAACTATTGAAACTTCAGATATCACAGATTGAAGCATTTTTGAATCCGGCACAATAATAACCGTTTTATCTAAATCATTTTCAGAATAACCGCTGATAAGATTTTTAAGCAAAGCGCCCTGAGACTGATCGTCAAAAGCGGAATATACATTTAATTTGTATTCGTGTCTTTCATTTTTCGCGTTCGGCAACGGCTCGTCAAATGCAGAATATAAACTTACCAAAGTTTCATACTTCCATGGATTTCCATGAATAAACACGGTGAGTTTTCCAACGCTGTAAATTTTTTTAAAAATTTCAATTTCAGTCTTGTGAAGATAAAATGGCACCATTAATATCACTTCGTCAAAATTTCCAACTAACAATTCCGGTCCCATCGCCGAAGCTTTTAAAAAACTGCGACCCTCCGTAGTTTTTGACGATTTTTCCAAACTGTTATAAAAACTATTTCTTATTTTAAAGATATTTTTCAATAAATCGTTGATATTGTCGGGAACGTCATAACCTATTTCAGCGTTTGCTTTTACGGCTTTAAGTTTTTCTTCAGAGACATCTTCCAAGCTCACTTGCTCTATAAAAGACAAAATTTCAAAAGACCAATCCATAAAAGATGCAAAAGAAATTTTACCGTTCAAAAGTTGCGGCACTTCATTTTTAACAATCTCAAATATCATAAACGCCGCTTCAATATCTGAGATTTTTACAAGTTCCGTATTATCAAAAATAACTCTCTCGATAAATTCATTGTTCGTAAAGAACTCTGGAGGAAAAAAGGCTTTCTTTTGCTTTTCGGCAAGCTGTTTCTTAATAAATAGAAAAGGTCTCCGACCGCCGCTTATCAAAGCAATTTTCCTATCCGATTTAAAAATGTAGTCGGCTGTAAAATTTATTATGTTTTCGCAGGCGTCTATATTTATTATCCTACCCAACATCTTATATCCCTTACGATATATTTTAATGACAAATTGACCAACCATGGCTAATGCCTACAACTGCCGGATTAATACTTGTTTTCAAAGCATGGCACGACAGCGGATAACGGGCAAAGCATATTTTCAAGAAAGTCCTGCCTTTTAAGAATAACGGCAGACATTGAAATCATGTCCGGCGGGACAGCATTTGTTTATTGTACCGGCAGACATTTTGCATTTTCAATATCCGCAATATAAGCCGATATTTTTTTATTGGGATAAATTTCGGAAACAAGAGATACATAACGCCTCAGCTGTTCTTCATTTTTTTCTTTCCCAGAATTTGAGCTTTTAAAATCTACTATTATAACTTCGTCATTACGTACTATCAATTTATCAATCCTAAAAGTTTTACCCGCAGTATCTACAACTTCTTTTTCATTATAAATATTGTTTTCGCCATACGCGAATAGATTTAAAATTTCTTCCGATACAAACATTTTGCTAAGCTTTTCCCTACAAAACTCAACATCTTCAAAGAAAAATTTTCTTTTTGTAATCTTAAGCACATCATCAATGGCATCACTTATATTTTTATTTTTTAATGACGTTATCTTTGACAAAGCATAATGTATAATCGAACCTTTTTTTTCCGCTTCTTTTATATCAGGCAACGTTCTATCTGCTCTTTCTAAATATTTTTGCATATCTTTATAACCACCGATAAAAGCGTCTGAAATAACATCGTCTTTCTCGATTTCGGTGAAACTGTATGTCCGTTTAGTGCCGGAAATAAGATTATTATTTCCCAACAACAGCAAAATTGCATTATTTGAATTACCGGATTTCGGCGGAACTATAGCATAAAATTCATATTCAGCTCTTGTCATTGAAACATACGCTGTATTAAGTTCAGACAATAACGAATTCATTTTTTCCATGTCGTATATTTTTTTCGCTTTTTGCGAAAACTTCGCAAGGTTTTCCGATATGCTCAACAATTTTATTTTCTCGCCTGAATCGTCAAAATAAGGTCTTCCCACAGCCTTTTCTGAGAGTTTGAGGAAAGGAACTACCACTGCGGGAAATTGAAGTCCTTTAGTCTTATGCACCGTCATAACTTTTATACTGTTTCTAAAAACACTTTTTATATATAAAGACTCTTCATTGTTTTTTAAATTGTTAAAATATTCTAAAAAGTTTTTAAGCCCCGAATCCTGCGTTTCAAAATCTTTTATAAGCTCCAAAAAGCACATTATAAACGCTTTGCTATCTGGAAAATTATCCGCAATTTTAAATTTTTCAAGCACTGCAAGAATTAATTCATAAACAGGCACAAAACCCGCTTTCACAAAAAACCCCTCGAAATATTCATTCCAAAGACTTTTATATACCTCTCTAAAAGCTTTATAAAAAGTTCCGTTTTTATTCCCTTTATTATAAATAAAAATAAACTTTTCAAGCTCATTGCTCTCAACACCTGCGGCTTTACCGAAAACATCTCCAATAACAAAAGAGGAAAAAGACAGCGCATTTATGGGAGAATCAATAAATATAAGCAGCGATACAATCTGTTTTACAACGCTATTATTTCTTATATTCAGAGTTTGTGACGATTCTACGCCAAGTCCTTTTTCCAAAAGCCACGAACTTATGGTAAGTATTTCGTCGTTCGTTCTGCATAAAACAGCTATATCTCCGAACTTGAACCTTTCTGATATTTGAAAAATGCAATTTATAAATCTTTGTTTTATTTCTTCTTCAACATCTTTACAGGTTTTATCTATTAAATCTATTTCAACATAACCGTAATTATGTTCCTCTGGCGTTTCCTGTTTAGGGAAAGAGTAAGTTTCAATAAACTTTGAAAAATTGCACTCAACGTCTTTTCCTTTGTAAAATTCATTTAAAAACCTCTCGATATTTTCTTTTGAAAATATATTATTGTTAAAATTTACAACAGTCCTACCGCTTCTAAAATTCTGTTTAAGATATCTTTTATCGACATCTGCCGAAGGAAATTCTTTTGACACCGTATCAAAAATCTCAGAGTTTCCGCCTCTAAAAGCATAAATCGCCTGCTTTACGTCGCCAACATAAAAAAACGTTCCCCCTTCAGCAAGGCTTTCTTCCAAAAACCTTTTAATCCCCAGCCACTGTACAAGACTAGTATCCTGAAATTCGTCAATTAAAAAATGCTTATATTTTTCTGACAACCTGCAATATACCTCCGGCATAGTGTTATTCTTTTCAAACAAACCGACTGTTTTTTTATTTATTTCATTTAAAAATACAACACCGTCTTTTTTTGACTGCCCATCAAACTCAAGCGCTACTTTTGAATATATATAAGAGTAAATACCGTAATAGTTTTCCATATAAAAATCACATAAGGATCTAATTTCTTTGTTTATTTCGTTCCAAAGTTCATCGGAGCGAGCATCAATTTTTGCGCCTTTTGTGTACTCGACGGTTTCGTATGCAAACCTAGCAGGAATATCCATTGAAAAAAATATTTTTCTACCGGACTTCAAAACTTTTTCAACAGCGTCTGAATAATATCTTTTCGCTTCAATATTCGGAAGAAATTTTGCAAATTCTTCAATTTTTTCTATAATCACAGCGGCTCTTGAATCAATTTCATTTCTAAAAGATATTTCTTCGTCCGACATAACATCTTTCCCGGTATTTCCCGATGCTTTAAACACCTTTTCAATTTCGCTATAGATATTATTTTTAGGAAACCAACCTGTATCTCTCATCAAATACTGCGACAGATACTGTAATACAATGCTCCTCAAGTTTTCTGAGATCTGGACTTTTTGCAAAAAGATTTCCAAAGAAAACAAAAGATTACCCGAATAATCCCGTTCTACGGTAAAATTCGGAGAAAGATCAACGCTTATAGCACAAGACTTTAAGATGTGGTTTTTAAAACTATCTATGGTGCTTATGTTAAAATTATCGTAAGATTCAAGAATTTCTTTCAAAACGACGGAGCTTTTATCGGCTATTTCATTTTTAGAAAGTTTCAAATCATCAAAAAAATTGCCGGTATCTAAAGACAATGCCGCTTTTTTAAGATAACTCATAACCCTGTACTTCATCTCCACAGCCGCCTTATTTGTAAAAGTCACGGCTATTACATTTTTTATACTGGTATGACTGCCAGAGTCAAGCAAAAGATAAAGATATCTTTTTGCAAGATTATAAGTTTTGCCTGATCCTGCGGACGCCTGTACTGAAATTATTTGAGATTTGTTCATATGCCTAATTGCGGTCTAGTAGTGTTTTATACGCTATTAATATTCTCTTGTCATTTCTCTTTCAATATCTTTTTTCTTTATGGCTTCTTTTTTATCGTACGACTTTTTACCCCTTGCAAGACCTATAAGAAGTTTAATTTTGCCTTTATTGCCGACATAAACTTCCAAAGGGACAACGGTAAGTCCTTTTTCTTTAACTTTTGCGCTCAGTCTGTCAATTTCCGACTTATGCATTAAAAGTTTTCGCTTTCTTTTAACGTCATAGTCTGCAATATGAGTGGACATCAATTCATAAGGAGCGATAAACATCTTTTCGGAAAAAGCTTCGCCGTTAGAAAACCACACAACACTATCGACAAGACTTATATTAGACCGTCTAGCGGATTTTACTTCATATCCCGACAATACAATTCCTACTTCCAACTTTTCAAGAATTTCATAGTTGTAGTAAGCTTTTCTGTTTGATGAAAGTATCTTTTTTCCCATTAGGTATATCGCACGTCAAATTTTAATGAAACTTTAAATAATATGCTATATTTTTAAAATATGCAGAACTGTTAAAATGGATTTGCTCGGAACAGATATTTTTTTACACGACTAATACAACTGGGAGATAAATGCCGATTTTCTTGTCCGTAGCCGACGATAGGATTTGAACCTACGACCTGCGGTTTACAAAACCGCTGCTCTACCAACTGAGCTACGTCGGCACAGTGCCATTGACATATACGATACGCCTATACCGCTTATAATTCTTCGGAGAATTCAGAATGTCTTGCAGGAGGAAAAAGGAAGAAACAGTATTTTGTCCCGCTCGGATAAAGCGGAAATACTTCCGTTTAGTCGTCCACTACTGTATGTGCCTCAGATCAGACGCAAGTATATTGTATATACCGGCAGATTACGAGATAAAATTATAAAAAAAGTTTCAATGTCAAAAAACATATTGACATAAATTTCTTATATATGATAGCATTATTTTATAAAAATTATTCATAAAACCATATAGTTAAAGGAAAGAATTACCATAGCGTTTTACTCCGTACTGCAAAACAGACTCTTTTAAAATAAGCATTTTATCTCTACTTATATGTATATTTTATGATTTCACAGACCGCTTTAACAACTCGTTCGATTAAGTTCGGAAAGCATTAATGCCCTACAGTTTCCGAAGAAGTAGACGACTGAAATAACCTACGGCATAAACATAAAAATCGCCTCTGATAAACGAGACGTTAAGCTAAAAAGAAATATAAACGACTTTGATTGCATAGAAATAATGCCGAAAGTCAAAGTTCTCAGAAATATAAAGACAAAAAAATACTAACTGCGGATATGAGAACGTATCTCGACGATAAATCTTCAATGACAACAAAAGAAATAAATGACGGAGCAGAAAAGGAATGATGAATTTCTTAAGGAAACATACTCGTATAATCTTTATTGTAACAATCGTTGCTTTTATAGGAACTTCTTTTGCAGGATTTTTCTGGGCTATATTTTCAACTCTAAAAACATCCTAAGAATTTTGTCAAGGCAAACGCCACCAAAATAGCTATAAATTTTTTTAAGTCAATCTATACGGATTTTTCAACAAATGATAGGCAATCAACAACTCTTCGATAAAGATTTAAATGAATTTGAGTCGGAAATAGTTTAAGTTTTACCTTAAATAGCTATAATTTTACGGCATCGCGATTACATTGATGAAGAATTGAAAACAATCTGCAAAATTCGACAAAATTTAAAATAGCAACAACATTTTAGCATACAGAAATATCGCAATACCGCGCATTTTCAAATCCTAAACAAATTGTCACTAAAGTTAAAATACTTATTGCCTCTTCCATTATAAAAAGTTAAAGCAGTAAACAATATCGATCCATCCACCTAACAGTCATAATATTTGCTACAAGTATTTTTCTTTGTGTTCAATGATAAAACGATAAGACGATTATTAACATTCTTTTCCATGTCTGAACCAGTCGAATATTTTGCTAAACTTACAACTTCTGCAGACTTTTCACAACCAGCAAACTAACGCTATTACCAAAAGCAGAGATACTATCCTTTTCATTTTTATTCCAGAAGAAAAGGGATAAGTTTTTTGTCAAGATCACCAAGAATAGCTGACTAATAAATAAAAGCCATATGTTCGTTTTAGTTGCCTATTGGACACCTTTCTTCAAACTAATTTTGAGACTACATCAAAACGAATTTTGATCTCAGTCCGCATTATCTATATCAAGTATAATTTTTTTTCATTTACGCACATGGCATGATGATTAGCCAGCCGTACCAAGAAAGTGTAACAAAATGGCTTTTTGCACATAAAGTCTGTTCTCTGCCTGTGTGAATATCGAGTCTTCATACTTATCCATAATTTCTTCGGTAATTTCTTCGCCTCTTATCGCGGGAAGGCAATGGAGAACAATACATTTTGAAGAAGCTTTTTTAAGCAGCTCACCGTTTACCTGATAAGGACTAAAAGCTTTTTTCCTTTTTCTCTCTTCGGCTTCAAAGCCCATTGACGTCCATACATCAGTATATATTACATCGGCATTTTTTGCTTCGCCGACATCGCTTGTAATTTTAATCGCCGCACCAGTCGACGAAGTATATCCCAAAGCTTTATTCAATATCTCTTTTTTAGGCAAATATTCTTTAGGAGATATAAGCGTAAAATCGAGACCTAAAACGGCAGATATGGCAAGCAATGAGTTTGCGATATTGTTGCTGTCACCCGTAAAAACAATTTTAATTTTTTTTAAAGCTCCAATTGTCTTTGCCTTATGAAATTCCATAATCGTCATGATATCTGCCAATATCTGGCAAGGATGTTCGTAATCCGTAAGACCGTTTATAACGGGAATTGTAGAATATTTCGCAAATTCTTCAACATCGGAGTGTTTAAAAGCCCTCACCATAATACCGTTTAAATAACGCGACAAAACTGCCGCAGTATCGTGTACAGATTCGCCTCTTTTTCGCTGAAGATTTTCCGTATTAAGAAAAACAGGTGTTCCGCCAAGCTGCAGCATCGCCGTTGTAAATGAAACCATTGTTCTCGTCGAAGGCTTTTCAAATATCAATCCCAATATTTTACCCTTAAAAACATCAAGACTTTTTTTCCTGCTTTTAAATTCAAATGATTTACTTAATAACGCTTTTATTTCTTTTGCCGATAAATCGTAAATTGACAACAAATCTTTTTTTGCCATAACGTCTCTCCTGCACACAAGTTTATCTAATGAATCAAGTTTATTTAATGAATTAAATTCTATCATAAATACGCACTATAAATCAACGTAAAATATTTCCCCTGACAGATGGATTAATATCAATAGAATCGCGCAGATAATTACAATTATCCCTTATTATTTCTCCTTACGGCGAAGCGGCAGACGCAAAACTATTGAACATCAAAACCGCAATGACGACTTTCTGTTAAGGCAAAGATATTGTTGTGTTTTCAAACAATTATTCGTCATCTGCCGACGGAAAAACTTTTTGTTTTTCCATCGTTATTTAAACTCTGCCCAAGATTAAAAACATTAAGAATTTTTCAGACGATTCGAATCCTTATTTTAGATAGTGACATTGTATAGTTGAAACAAAAATCAGCAATGAAAATATCATCCGCCGCTATGTTACAGCACATGCAGTAAAAAAACAAAACTGCAAGACAGGCGATAAATCCTAATCCAGCAAATATTCGTCTATTTTTCAAATATTAAAAATAAACTTTCAAATAAAACAGTCATAATAGATACGATTTTGATAGTAATTGCATAGAAAAAAACTAAAGGAGGTGTTTTCTCGGTTATGCAAACTTTCATCGAAGGACGGCATTGGCATACAGAAAAGATTTGGCGGAAATGCGACTGTTGAAATCGCTAGACAAAATTTAATCCGGGTATGAATCGTTTTATAAACGACAACAGGCAGCTTGATTACTACTTTTATATTAAAAAAACGCCGAAAATGGACGCAGATAAACTGCCGCAGACAGTCACAAACGCACACAATCAAAATAATGACACTCAACATAAAAATAGAGATTGAAATAAAAAAACTAATACTCGTTTGTCTTATCATTTATCACCGCAGTTGCCGACGACAAGCAGAATGTAATAATATAATACCACTTATGATATAATAATAAGTAATATTAAAGATACATCTTACAATCTATTTGGTGATACTCTTTCATCTAAATATGTACCAGCAGGAAAATAACAGAAATAGCACTTAAGCCGTTAGATACAGTATTTGCGGTATGGGTAACCTTACGGTTTTTTGGGGTTATAAAAAAGATTGAAATAAAAAAATATTTTGTTGTTATTTAACTCTGTTTTACAGTATTGCACTTTACAAAGCGTGATAAGAGGATTTTAAAAAATAGCATTACTCCCACCGCAGTACCCACCACTGATAATAAAAACTGTAAAGCATACGCAACAACAAGGGCAGCAACACTCACTAGGCATAATAATAGGCATATAAATACCGATTAAGGCCGGTACAGTAAAATTGCAGAAATAAATACAAAAAAACCGAAAGAATTAAAAATCAAAAAGACAATATTTATACATTGCAATTTGAAAACAATCGGTTGAAATGCAAATTGACAGAGAACAAGAGAATACACAAACCAAATGCGTAAGCTGCAACCTTGATTACAGCAATAAGATAATTAATCAGTTAGATATACAAATACCCCAGCAGAAAGCCGAAACCAAAAATCAAAAGAACCGTAAAGATATATCCTACCATAAAAACAAAAAATGAAAATACGACAGTTAAAGTTGAATAGAAAAATGACGAGATAAATATGAATATAGATAATATTTTTGTTAATGAAAAAAACTAATTTCCGTTTCTATTATCTTTTGCCGCGGTTTATCCTGCCTTGCTGGATACAATAAGAAAACAAAAAGTACTAACATTGGCATCGTAGAAAGCAAACTAAGCTATCTGCAAAACCAAATAAAACATACGACAGGTGAAAATAAACAGAAAGATGATAAGATAAGCAATAAAAATGCCGAAAATTAAAACTATAATTTTTAACGAGGAGATTCACCGCAAAATACTAGCAAATAATAACAATACCATTTATTGATTTAACGATTTAATAAAAAAATTGAAAAAATTTTATGTTGCTTCATCGCAATATATTACGCTTTTGCCTTCTACATTTCCTGCAAGAAAAATAAAGTATCGACGCTCGGAGAGATAACGACAGAAAGCATTATTAAAACGGACAACTGTGGACAGGGCAGAGGGTTCCTATGGCACAGTCATCTTAGAAATCGAATACACACTAAGAGCTGCCACCAAAAAGGAGACTAAAATGAAAAAAATATTTTATTGTTATTTAACATTCTGCTTTATGGCGTCGTACTTCACCGGATGCGATAAGAGAATTATAAATACCAATAACAATACTCTTTCGGATAAAATAGCCCCTAATACGATAATACCCGTGTTATCAGTTTCTCCTCAAGATGCCTTTCCCGATATTATTTCCAGTTTTTCATCTGTTTTGCGAAAGCTAAAGCTAAAGGAACACTATATTATCACTGCTGCCATTACTACTATTATTACTTTGACTGTCATTGCTATTAGCAGCTATTATCTGAAATATAGACATGATCACGACACCATAACATTGTTTAAAAGAGACGCAACCTACGTAGCCCAAAATACGGAACAAATTAACGAGCATTACAAACTCAGTAAAGAATCACAGACTCCCAAGCAGAATTTTGTCTCCCTTCAAAAAAAGATTGTCAAAAACCTCTATGATACTATCCAAACTCTCCGCAAGATCATCGACATCAAAAAACTTGCAACCAATCAAGGACTTCAACAAATTGATAAAGATATCGAAGAAATAAAAAAAGAATTGAATCAAATTACCAATCAAAACAACAAGCAGGTTAATATGAATAATGATAATAATATTCTTGAGGAAAATGAAGAGATAATTAACAATGTCATTATTTTTATCAACAACGACCTTAAAGCTAAGTTTATTAAACATTTACTAAAAGACAAAGAGAAAAGATTGATTATTAATCAGCAAAATAAAACTTTTAATATGAGGGGTACAAAAGACCTACGACAAAAGATTGCTAAAATACGGGGTAAAAATTACCCTCTATCGTTCCCTTATTCCTATTTTGTTATTGAAAATTAAAATATGTCCAGAAAGATGAGATTATAAGCATTTTCATAAAGAAGTCAAAAAAATGATCAAATAAATAAAAAAAGCGATAGAGAGAATAAGCTATGTCGTTTGTCGACCAGTGTTTAAAAAAGTCGGAAAAACTTTTTTATTGTAAAGAGCTTTAGATAAAATTAAAGTGAAAATAATAACCTCCCAACTCCGATTTTCTATCAACACTTATTAAATCTCTTGGGAAAATGAAGAAAATATTAAGTTTCGTAAGAAAAATGAGTGGCTTAAGAACCTAACTCAGTCTCAGTAGTCTACAGTATAAATTATATAAAAAAGACTTAAGGAAGAAGCAATTTATAAAGATAATGCGATATGCAATCCTGTTGAACGAGCAAAATCAAAATAGAAATCAATAGAGGCAATATTTCGTCGTATACGCAAGGAAACTAAAAAAAGTATCTCCATTATGCACATACCAAAAAAGATAGGTGCTATTTATACTTTAAAACTACTGGACTTGAAACAAAAGCAAAGTTATTTGAATCCCAAGAAAAACCGGAGACCTACTAAAAAACAGACAGATCGGAGTCTTTTACGACAGCGATACAACCGCAACATGGCGTTACTACTATAATTTACACAATACACTGGAAAAAAGGAAATATAATAGAAGCGGCAGCAAAAACCGCCAAACCGGCAAGACAAATACAAATCGCAAGAAAAAAATCAAAATTAACAACAAAAGACAATAATGAAAATCTCAAAAACTATCTCACAGATTATCTAGGAAGATAGAGAAGTTATCGTAAACAGAAGCGAGCAAATGTGCTGACTGCAGCATAACTGTCACAATCCGAACGTCGCCGTTTATAACGACCGTATTTTTTGTTTCACCTGCCGACAGAGTGACGACAACAATTATCATCTTAAGCAAGTCAAAAAAAACATAAACAGAAAAAGTAAAAAAACTGCCCGACTCTACTACTAGACGTTCAAAAGGAATTAAATAATGAAGAAGCAGACTGTCGTTTCTGCAAAAATAAGAATCCTGCTTTTATCATTGATTACAAAAATTACAAAAAATATATGAAAAAGATATTGACGGCAAACTGTAAAAGCCTTATTTCTGCCCGTCACATCAATAGCATACTCGTTTCTAAAAGAATAACACGACGACTGAATAATCCAAGCTTATCGGTTGAAACACTTTTTTGTTACGTCAAGCATATTTTCATCTTTTCCTAAAACGACGACTTTTATTTTTTCCTCCTATCAAAAGAAAAAAATCTGCGGTGAGAGCTATCATAATCTTTTGGCAGGAAGATATCTCTCTTCTCTTTCAAGCTATGCAAAGTCGGATAAAAACATTTTTCCAGCACGCTCTATCTCAGTTCTGTATAATTTTCTTGATTTCTGAAACATATTCCGCAAGTTTGGTGGCAGCGTTTTCTTTATATTCTGCAATTATTTTGACAACAGCACTTCCGATTATTACACCGTCGGCATCTTTTGCCATCTCCTTTGCCTGCTCGGCAGTAGAAATTCCAAACCCTACGGCAACAGGAGTATCCGTCAATTTCTTTATTTCCGAGACTATATTGCCAATATTTGTAGTTATCCTACTTCTCACTCCAGTAACGCCGAGCGACGAAACAAGATATACAAAACCTTTAGCTTGTCTTGCCAAAGTATTTATTCTCTCTTTAGACGTAGGCGCTATAAGCGTAATAATCACTATGCCGAATTTATCGGTAAAGGCTTTAATCTCATCTTGCTCTTCAAAAGGCATGTCGGGAACAATTACGCCTTTTATTCCCGTATCGGCGCACTTTTTAAAAAACTTTTCATATCCGTAAGAGAATAAAGGGTTCAAGTATGTCATAAATACAAGCGGAACATTTGACTTTTTTCTGACGTTTACAACCGCATTAAAAATATCATCTAAATCTATTTTTTTCGATAGCGCTCTCGTCATAGCATCTTGTATTGTCTTTCCTTCCGCAACAGGATCTGAAAAAGGTATGCCTATTTCTATTAAATCAGCTCCACTTTCAGCCATTGCCAGAATGTAGTTTTCGGTTTTATCAAGAGACGGATCTCCAGCCGTAAGATACGTTATCAGAACTTTTTTATTTTTAAATATTTCCGTGATATTCCCCGACTTTTTCTCGCCGTTAAAAGGCGAGAAAACAGAGGAAGAACAAACATTATTCATTAATATTTACCCCCTTGTATTTTGCAATCATTGCAACATCTTTATCGCCCCTGCCAGAAATGCAGATGACTATTATCGCATCTTTTTTCATTTCAGGAGCAATTTTCATTGCATAATGCACTGCATGCGCAGATTCTATAGCGGGAATAATCCCTTCGGTTCTTGACAAAAACTCAAACGCTCCGACAGCTTCATCATCAGTAACGGGAACATATTGCGCTCTTTTTATATCGTGTAGATACGCATGTTCCGGACCTATACCCGGATAATCAAGTCCGGCAGAAATTGAATATACAGGAGCGATTTGTCCGTTTTCTGTCTGGCAAAAATACGATTTCATTCCGTGAAATATTCCGAGCCTTCCTTTTGCAATAGTAGCCGCAGTTTCAAAAGTATCAATGCCTTTACCCGCAGCTTCACAACCTATAAGTTCAACTTCTTTATCACCTATAAAATTATAAAAAGCACCTATCGAATTCGAGCCGCCTCCAACGCAGGCAATAACTGTAGACGGAAGCACAGACTCTTTTTCCATCAACTGTTCTTTTATCTCTTTGCTTATAACGCTTTGAAAATCTCTCACAATCTGCGGATACGGATGTGGTCCCATCACCGAGCCTAAAACATAAAACGTGTCGTCAACTCTTCTGCTCCACTCTCTCATAGCTTCACTCACAGCATCTTTTAAAGTTTTTGTACCGCTCTTTACAGAATTGACTTTCGCGCCAAGCAACTGCATTCTGAAAACATTTAAAGCCTGCCTTTCGGTATCCTCTTCGCCCATAAAAATTTCGCATTCCATACCGAGCAGCGTAGCGGCAGTCGCTGTCGCAACACCATGCTGTCCTGCTCCTGTTTCCGCTATAATTCTTTTTTTGCCCATTTTTTTCGCAAGCAAAACCTGTCCCAAAACATTGTTTATTTTGTGCGAGCCGGTATGATTCAAATCTTCTCTTTTCAGATATATTTTTGCTCCGCCAAGTTTTTTAGTGGCATTCCCAGCATAATACAATTCCGACGGTCTTCCCGCATATTCGTTAAGCAGAAAAGCAAGCTCTTTATTAAATTGCCCGTCATTTTTTAAACGATTATAAGCCATTTCAAGCTCATTTACGGCATTCATAAGCGTTTCCGGAATATATTGCCCGCCATGTATTCCAAATTTCCCTTTTAACTCTGACATTGTTTATCTCCTTCCTGTATGGTTGCCATTCCGAAAGACAAAGACTTGAAGAATCTTTTTCTACAAACTATAAAAATCCGTATGCTTCCGCCCGCAACACTACTGTTTCTATCATACCGACAGACAAAGAATTCTGTCGTTTACTTCACTTTATCCGTTCCAGTCTTTATAAACTTCTTACAATATTTACCGTCTCAACAATTTTGTTTAGATCCTTTATACCGCCCGTTTCAACGCCGCTGCTCAAATCAACACAATAAGGATTTAATTTCTTTACCGCTTTTACAATATTATACCTATCTAATCCGCCTGCAAGAAAAAACGGTTTTTCGCAGCCCTCAAGCAAACTCCAATCAAAAACTTTTCCGCCGCCGCCGTATTCGGAACCGCTGTACGCATCAAAAAGCACAAAATCTGCTTTTGTTTCAGTATCATGAATTTTATCTTTTACCCTCACAGCTTTTATAACCGGGTTTTCTATTTTCTCTTTCAACTCGCTTATATAAGATTCATCTTCATCGCCATGGAGCTGTACTAAATTTATAGTTTTATCTTCACACAAATCGACAATGTTGTCAATCTTATCGTTTACGAAAACACCGACTGATCGAATTTTATCGTCAAGCAGATATCTAAATTTTGCAGCAACGCTAAAATCTATTTTTCTCTTTACGCCTGCAAAAACAAAACCGACAAAATCCGGCTTTGCAATGTTTACAAAACCTATATCTTCTTTTCTCTTAAGTCCGCATATTTTTATTTTCGGCATTATCACTCTTTTCCTACTGATTTTTACCGCTGCAGATCGTTTGATGGTTTCTTCTTGCCCCGCAACAACGCGAGCAGACAAAACTACTGCAAAAACCGCAAAAAGACGGCAGCTTTCCAGCAAATGACAAATAACACACGCATACACTGGAAAGATTTACTCGACTTATGCGAATGACAGCAATCTTCTAGCTTTTTAATTCTCTAAGATGTTCCGCAATACTGCCGCTTCTCATAAGTTCTTCGCCTATCAAAACCGCATTGACATTATTCGCTTTGAGAATGCTTATATGTTCTTTCGTTTTAATCCCGCTTTCCGAAACAAAAATTTTATCATCCGATACAAGACTGCGAAGTTTCATGCCGTTATTAAAATCAACCTCAAAAGTTTTAAGATTCCGGTTATTAACGCCTATTATTCTAGCGCCGATTTTTAATGCCATCTCAATTTCTTTTTCATCGTGAGCTTCAACAAGACAGGACATGCCAAGTCCTTGCGCCGTCTCCGCAAATTCTTTTAAAACATCGTACGATAAAATAGAACATATCAAAAGAACAGCATCCGCACCAATGACCCTTGATTCGTATATCTGATAGGAATCTATTATAAAATCTTTGCGTAGAACCGGGATTTTTACAATACTTTTTATCTCTTGTAAATACCTTGTGCTACCAAGAAAAAAGTCCGGTTCGGTAAGAACAGAAACAGCGTCAGCTCCAGATTTTTCATATTCCAAAGCAATTTCTTTATATTTAAAATCGGTTGATATCAATCCTTTTGACGGCGAAGCTTTTTTAACTTCGCAGATAAAACTCATTCCCACTTTTGACAACGCTTCTTCAAAAGAAACAAATTTCTCTTTTTTATTTAAGGCTTCTTTTTTTATCGTTTCAAAAGATTTTTGAAACTTCGCTTTTTCAACTCTTATTTCTGTTGCCGCAACAATTTCATCCAATATCATCTTTATACCTCATGCAATCGGATTTACAAATATAAATCCCTCATTCAAACAATCTTTGAGGAACAAGAAAACGACAAACTCCCTTCAGCTTCTCTCATTTCCCAACATTCTCTCGCAAGCTTGAAGCTTTCAGGCTTCAGTTGCTTATCTCTTGAACTTCACGCGATATTTTTATAAATTCATTAAGTTTATTTAACGCCTTCTTACTATCAATCATTTCCTGTGCCATTTTTAAACACTGTTTAAACGTCATGTTATCATAAAACATATATAAACACACAGCGGAATTTAAAACGACAGTATCCCTTTTCGCTCCCTGCTTGCCGTTCAAAATATCTAACGCTATTTCTTTGTTTTCTTGAGGTGTTCCGCCGATGAGTTCAGACAACTTGCATCTTTTCAATCCAAACTGCTCCGGCGTAATAAAAAAACTGTTTAATCTACCATTATTCACTTCGCAAATCGTTGTAGTATCGGATAACGTTACTTCGTCAAGCCCGTCATGCCCATGTACCACCATCGCTCTTTTCACGCCAAGATTTGCAAGCACGTTCGCTATAGGTTCCACAAGATTTTCATCATAAACCCCGATAAGTTCATAGTTTGCCTTCGCCGGGTTTGCAAGAGGTCCTAAAATATTAAATATTGTCCTTATGCCGAGTTCTTTTCTCACTTTAGCTACATATTTCATAGACGAGTGAAATGTCTGCGCCATTAAAAAGCACATTCCAATTTTCCTTAACACCGCTTCACATTGCTTCGGAGTAAGCATTATATTTACTCCTAAAGCTTCAAGCAAATCAGCGCTTCCGCATTTGCTAGATACGCTCCTGTTTCCGTGCTTTGCAACCGGTACGCCCGCCGCTGCAATGACAAACGACGACACCGTCGAAATATTAAATGTCGCAAGTTCATCTCCGCCCGTCCCCACAATATCAAGCACGTCAAACTCAGGATTTAATTTCTGGCATTTTTCCCTCATAACCATTGCGCAAGCCGTTATTTCCTCAATTGTTTCTCCCTTAAGTCTAAGAGATGTAAGAAAAGAAGCGATTTGCGCGTCAGTAGCTCCGCCATCCATTATTCGATTCATCACTTCTTTTGTTTTATCTATTGTAAGATTATGCCTGTTTACAATTTCATAAATAGCTTCTTGTATCATTTTACCTCCGTCAAATTGAGAAAATTTTCAATTATTGTCATTCCGCTTTTTGTAAGCACAGATTCCGGATGAAACTGCAGTCCGTAAAGATTGCAATCTTGGTATTTTACGCCCATTACCTGCGATTCTTCATCTTCGGCTATTACAAGCAATTCATCGGGAAGAGTTGACCTGTCCGCAATAAGGGAATGATACCTTGCAGCTTTGAGAACCGGAGAAAGTCCTTTAAAAACAGGACTGCCGTTAGCAATATGTATGTCGCTTGTTTTGCCGTGCATCAAGGTTTTTGCATACGTAATCTTTGCGCCAAACACCTCGCATATTGCCTGATGTCCCAGACAAACTCCCAATATCGGCATTCTTCCTTTAAAATACTTTATCGCTTCTTCGCATACTCCCGCAGCATCCGGTCTTCCTGGACCCGGCGAAATAATCAAATGCGACAAATTTAATTTTTCTATTTCCTCAACTGTCATTTCATCATTTTTTATAACTTTCACATCTTTATTTATAGTCCCGACGTACTGATAAAGGTTATAAGAAAAACTGTCGTAATTGTCTATAATTAAAATCATATTTTCTCCTCTTGAGCAATTTGCAGTGCATTGATAACCGCCCGCGCTTTTTGACTGCATTCGTTATACTCCTTTTCTGGATCGCTGTCCGCAACAACACCCGCACCGGACTGAACATAAACTTTTCCGTTCTGCAGCTTTGCCATTCTTATTGCAATGCACATATCCATATTTCCCGTGAAGTCTATATATCCTATCGCGCCGCCGTATGTCCCGCGCTTATGTTTTTCCAAATCATTTATAATTTCACAGGCTCTTTTTTTGGGAGCGCCGGATAAAGTACCCGCCGGAAGAACAGCCGACAAAGCATCGAGATGATCATAGCTGTCTTCTATTGTCGAACTTATTACCGACGCTATATGGCTTACATGCGAAAATTTTAAAATTTTCATATACTCCGTCACTCCTACGGAACCGAACTTGCTGACTTTGCCTAAATCATTTCTCCCTAAATCCACAAGCATATTGTGTTCCGAAAGTTCTTTTTCGTCGCTCAAAAGCTGCGAGATAAGAAGTTCATCTTCGGCGGCATTAGCTCCCCGTCTGCATGTTCCCGCTAGAGCATAATTTATGATTTTATTATTTTTTAAAGTAACAAGCGTCTCAGGCGAAGCGCCGGCAATTTCAACATCACCAAAATTAAAATAAAACATATACGGCGACGGATTTGTAGTTCTCAAAACCCTGTATGACTGTATAAGGTTGCCGCTGAAATCCGCTTCAGACCTGTTTGATATCACAGCCTGAAAAATATCGCCCTCGTGTATATGTTCTTTTATTTTTCCAATCATATTCATAAATTCTTTTTTATCATGTAGCATTTTAAAGTCTGATTTAAGTTCCGATTTCTGTTCTTCCTTTGTGACGCCGTTTCTTATAAGCTCTTCCATTTCCTTGAGTTTCATTTCCGCTTTTATAAAATTCTTCTCAAAATCCACAACGGGAACGTTTACTATAATAAAAATTTTTTGCTTCAAATGGTCAAAAGCTATAATCGTATCAAAAAGCATAAGATAAAAGTCATCAAAATTTTCGTCATTTGAATTTGAAAGATTCAAAGATTTTTCACTGTACTTAACAAAATCATAAGAAAAATATCCTGTTAAACCTCCTGTAAACGGAGGCATATATTCTATTTTAGGACTCTTATACTCCGAAATAATACCTCTCACTATCTTTACCGGATCATCTGTGATTACTTCCTTTTCCTCGCCATCATTTATAAAAACTTTATTATCGTTGCATCTGACGGTAAGCTTAGGATCGCAACCGAGAAAAGAATACCTTCCCCAAGTCTCGCCAAAAGCAAAGCTTTCAACGCTTTCAAGTAGATAACATTTTTTATTTTCCGCCATAAAAATTTTGAGGATTTCAACAGATGTCCTGATATCCGCAAAAATTTCCCTACACACCGGAACTATCGTATAATCTTTAAAAAACTTCTTCGCTTCTTCTAGTGAAGGTCTGATCATTTTTCCTCCCTCTATAAAATAAAAAAAACGCCTGTCCAAGACATAAAAATACATGTCAAGGACGGACGTTTGAAAATGTCCGTGGTGCCACCTTGATTTACGGGAATAGCGAAAACGAAAGCCAAACCCATACCCTTTAAGAGCGCTGACACGCTCATCGCAAATAACGCTTGCTATACGTCGCGGAATACTGGGGACTTTACAGCTAAACAGTCATAAGCCGTAATCCTTTTGACCGCGCCCTCCGTGGTCCATTTGATAATCTGCGTTGTACGGGAATCTCAGCTGCACCCGCTCTCTGTAACTGCACAATTACCGTTATTTCCACATCAACGGTTTCAGGTAAAACCATAATTATTAAATTTTAATTATACTATAAAATAACACTATTAAATGTCAACAATCCTATTTTAATGGCAGGTCTTGATATTTCAATCTTTTTGCAAATTTCATTTTTACATTGAGAATTATCCGTAATTAATTCATTTTTATCATCTAATTTTTTGATTCTTTCGGCTGCAAATTCATTTTCAATTACAGCAAACATTAAAGAATCATTATTACCGCACAACCGCTCACATCTTCTCTACATTCATCACAAACATTTCATTTATTTCTGGACAAAACATAACAATATTAAAACCTATCATCAATAATACTTTCTCAAAAAACCTATATATTCATAAAAAAACATTTGCAAATATTAATTTAATCTTAATATTTTTTTGTTCCTATATCATTTGACAAACAATATTAATATGACTTCTCCATCTTTCAGTTCAATAGCAGAGTCGCATTATTCCTATGAAAACAGTTCTAAATTGACGTTGTTTTCTTTAGTTGCCTGAAAACCTTATTCCGACGAAGTGACGGCAAAAACAATATATGTCTTTCCTACTTAATTTCTTGTCAGCTCCACCGCATAAAAGCAGGAAAGATTTCTTGAGATTAGGCTCGTATTAATTTAATTCGATATAATTCAGTTAAATCATATAAATCAATAAAGCGGCATAGAGACTAAAATCTAAAAGTAAAAAGACTTTCCTGTTCCAAGAAGAAAGCTAAATAATGAAAAAGCCTTTCTGCGTTGCATTTATTTTTTGTTTGAATGCGAAACACGGTAGGTTTGACATATAAAAGATTATAACTAGTGTCAAGAACTCAGCACTAACCACAATATAGGAAACATTTACATAAACAGATAATTCTTGCAGTATTAAAAAAGATAAACAGTTCACAACGTAAAAAGATAAAATAAATATAGGAAATGAATAATAAGCGATGAAAAATAATATGCTACTACCTAATTTTATGCTTTACAATACCGTTTTTCACAGGTTACGATAATTTGCAACACCTAAGTGTCTAAGCTGCTTATAATTCTTTAGATACTGCACAGCTCTAATGGACTGCGTATCCTTTCTTCATTCTTTGCGGTATTTAGCTGATGTTGCCGCCATATACCTCACTTACTTAGAACTTAGATTACTTACAAGTTCACAATTTGAATTGTAAATTGTCAAAATTTATGCAAAAAAATGCTAAAATTAAGTTCGCAGATTTAATGTCAGAAAACCTTCGGAGAGATACTTTACGGAGAGCAAAATCCACAGGAGGAAATAATGAATAACAAAGTAATAATATATTTAGTAGCAAGCGCGTTTATGCTTATGAACCCTAGTATATCCTTATTACTTGCAGCAGACAGTACAGCTGAACAGCTTGGAATTCAAGTTGAAACAAACGGAATGTTTATTATGCAGAATATAAGAAAAATCGCAAAGCCTGCAACATACAAAATCAATCTAAAACTTATAAAAGAATTTGAAAATAATGGAAAAGTCATAGCACATTTTGCGGGAGAAAAAAGCATTTATGATTTGAGAAACACAAATCATACTAAAACCCACCAAGAAACTGATATAATACCTATACAAATCCCCGAGCTATACTATCAACAAACTTTACTTGACAATAAATTTACCATAAATTTTGGAAAATTAAGCTTGTGGAGTCATTTTGCCGGCAACAATTATGCAAACGACGAAACCTCACAGTTTGTGGTGGGTTCTTTTGCAACCTACAAAGAAATAATTGACGCTCCGTCACAAACCATTGCGTTAGCACTGAATTATGCGGCAACTGACAGCTTTGATATTGCTTATGCCTATTTTACGAAAAATACTGGCGACTTTGATAGAAATGGATTCAATATATTCCAAGTTACCTGCAAATCTTCCAAAAACGGCAATTATAGACTGTACGGATGGTTAAATAACAATAAAAAATACTCCAATTATAAAATTCCTAATAAAAAATCTGGAACTTGGGGTTTCGGCATAAGTATAGATGAAGCAATAACCGAAGAAATCGGCGTATTTGCCACTGGATACAGCAAAATTAAAAAATCAGGAGATGAGGAGTTTCGTGACAATATTATTTCATTGTTGTGGAGTACAGGCATTCAGATTAAAGGTTCAATATGGTCAAGAGCAAATGACGTGGTAGGTCTGGCCGTCGGACAAATATACGATTCTAAAGGCTTAAAAACAGAGAAAATTTCTTATAAAGATGCTAAAACAACGCAAATAGAACTGTATTATAAGTTTGCACTAAACAATCATATTGCTATTAGTCCGATTGTTCAATACTTTATAAATCCTAACGCTGAAAAATCATCTAACAATATATTTGTTTATGGAATAAGAACTTCCTTTGCCTTTTAAGTTTACAGAGCATAATAATGAAAAAGAGACTGCTGCTTAAAGACAGTCTCTTTTTTATTTTTGAGATAAGAACAATGTTATCTGGCAGACAGCACTTATGAAAGTTAAGCAGAAAAAAGATAAATAACTGTGTCAGAAATAAATAGATATTACTTCTTATAGGAAAGCTGAGAAAATAACTTTACAGCTGCTTTTGATACATCTATTTCCCATCTACGCAAGAATCACGGAAATTTTACTCCCACACTTTAATTGCCCTTATTTTCACCTACTGCGGATTTGCAGCGTCAGAATTTTCACCGGCGGCAGACTGCGATTGATCAGCACCATTATTATCAACATTTGAAGACTGGTTCTGACTATCTTCTGGATTTTCCGCTTTGCTACTACAAGCCACAAATGACAAACCAAACACCGTAGCTAATGCTACAAATAACACCACTTTTTTCATTTCTTATTTCCCCTTATGATAATTTTAACTACACACAATAATTTTATATTTTTTAACATACTTTTGCAAATTTACAAACGGCATTTTCTCTTTTACTGTAAATGAGAAAGAAAAGATATTTTCTCATTCTGGAGAAGAATTATTATAGGTGCAGTCCTTTTTTTAAAATATATCCTCTTTAGATAAACGAACAATTCTATAGAAACAAGAAAAGCATTGAACACAATCGTACTTCAAAAACTAACTATCAAATTTACCGAGTATCAAAAATAGAAGTCAACACATATTCTTTAATTGACATGAGACAACTAATAAAAGAACTTATAGAAGCAAAAAACAACAGAAAAGAAGGAGCTATTATAGTAATCAATCACAAAAAAGCGCTTGATTTCGTTTATATTAAACTGGAATAGTTTAAAAACCAAATATTACAAAAATTGAGGATATTCACCATTTGCTTATTACTAGCCATAATTCCTCATTCGGATCACCATGCTGACAACATATCATTACTCAATCATCTAAAAACAGCATCGCAATGCATACAACTATTGCTCACTATTTACCGTCGTATATAAAAAGTTGTCATGCCACTTTATGAACAAAACAATATATCTTGCTTATTAAACAATTAAATCAGATTGTAAATAAATGTTTTTAAAAATTTATATTTCATTTACGCATCAAAACTGTCTTTATACATATCGTTTACCTTTCTTTTCTGACTGTTATACCACCTTGCAACCGGAGTATAGGGAACGAATATTCTCATCTTCCTATCGACTAACCTAAATTCACCTTCAATTAGCCCGCTTTCTCTTTTATGCAAATTCTGGATAATAATTCCGTTTTCTCTCAAGTGTTCGTTTAATAATTCCAACGCGCTATTGCCTCTTGATTTACTTAAATGCTTTTTATGTATTTGCTCACTATTTCCATCGGCTCTGCTTGTAAGTATAACTTTTTGTATAGTAGAACAGTCTTTTAACAACTTATGAGCATTGCGAAATTCTATTTTATCTAAGTTTTTATCAGACGAATTGCCCTCAGTCCTTATACATTTCTCAATCATATCAGTTATAGCTATATGTTCTCTCTCACATAACGCTTTCCTCTCTTCTATGGCTGCACCACCTTTCCAATACTGAAACTTGTGATTAAAAACATATTCCATAATTATCCAAAATCTGTTTCCCATGTTATTGGGATAATAAAATTCAAAATCACGATATTGCGCTACAGGTGGGAAAGTCCCTACAATAAGCGCTGACGCTCCTTTTGGAACAAAAGGTTTAAACGGATGTATCTCTAACACAATATCCTTTAACAATAAAAATAAATCCAGATATAAAAATTCCTATTAATTTTATCAAATCATCGCCATATACAACAAGTATATAATTTTAGGCACCAATATCTAGAATAAAGTTTACCAACAGGTTAAAACGGATACAGAAATAAACAAACAAAGCATAGTTTTAATAAATAAGCGGATATGCAATAAGGAATAAAGCAACAGCAAAAGAAGGATAACAAGATATTTCTGCAGCAAAAATGAAATAAATGTCGCAGTTTACGTATCTTACAAATATAAAAGTTGCCTTCACTTTAAAAAAAACATAAAATATTTTATTATGATATCAACAATTAAAATTAATTCAGAAAAATGTAAAGGCTGCAGTTTATGTATAAAAGCCTGCCCTAAACAATGTATATCTTTTTCAAAACAATTTAATAAAGCCGGATATCACTGGGCCAGTTTGGAAAAAGAAAATGCTTGTATAGGGTGCGGTTTTTGTTACATGGTATGCCCTGACGTTTGTATTGAGGTTTATAAAGATCTATGACGAAAAAACTTATTAAAGGAAATATTGCTCTCTGTGAAGGCGCGATTACAGCGGGACTTAAATCCTATTTCGGCTATCCCATAACGCCTCAAAACGAGATTCCGGCGTATCTCTCAAAAAGGATGGTTGAACTCGGAAGAGTTTTCATTCAAGCTGAATCTGAAATTGCAGCAGCAAGTATGGTTCTGGGAGCAGCCATAACAGGCGCAAGAGCTATGACATCGTCATCCTCTCCTGGAATATCTTTAAAACAAGAAGCAATTTCCTATATGTCTGGAATGCAGGTTCCTGCTCTTATAGTAAATGTGCAAAGAGGCGGACCCGGTCTTGGGAATATTTCCAGCTCACAATCAGACTATTTCCAAGCTGTAAAAGGCGGAGGTCACGGAGATTACAAAATAATTGTTCTTGCCCCAAATTCAGCACAAGAAATGTATGAAACGGCTTACGACGCTTTCGATTTAGCCGAAAAGTACAGAACACCTGTTATGATACTCACAGACGGTATCATAGGACAAATGATGGAACCTATAGAATTTAACAGGATCGAAAAAAAAGAATTTACGGAAAAAGAGTGGATTTTAAACGGATCTAAAGGGAGAGAGCCTAGATCTATCAAATCGTTACTTATGAAAGACGGAGTTTTAGAAAAACACAATGTTAAATTGCAAGAAAAATATAAACTGATATCCGAGAATGAAGTCAAGTACGAATCTTATATGCTAGAAGATGCCGAAATCATTATAATTGCTTACGGCATCTCGTCAAGAATAGCAAGATCTGCAGTAAAACTTGCAAGAAAAAATGGCATTAAAGCGGGGCTCTTAAGACCAAAAACTCTATGGCCGTTCCCGTCTGAAATAACAAATTCTCTTGCAAAACCAAATGTAAAATTTTTATCCGTCGAGTTAAGTCACGGGCAGATGGTTGAAGACGTGAAACTTGCTGTAAACGGCAAATCCGAAGTCGGATTTTTAGGAAAAGCCGGCGGCGGACTTGTCACAGAACAGGAAATACTTAAAAAAATACAAAGCCAAATCTTGGGTGGCTCGAGCGGAGCGTGAAGAACGAAAGTAATAACAAAAAGTATTAGTTGCTCTCTTATATCTCAAGCCTCTTATCTTATAATGATTGATTTTATTTTGGGTATTTAATTTTGAAGTTTTTCTTAACTTGATATGTTATTAAATAAAAACAGCGGAGGCAGGCTGTAATTCAAGCCCACAATGGCAAAAGGATATTATAACTGTATATTTCGTATCAAATTCCAAGCTGAGTTCGCTTAAAGCAGCTATTGTTTCCGTATAAGAAAAGTATAATCGGATAAATGCTATGAAAAAAATATTATCAAAACCAGAAAGTTTAAAGGATGCTGTTCTATCATATTGTCCGGGATGCGGACACGGCATAATTCACAGGCTTATCACCGAATGTATTGACGAATTAGGTGTGAGAGAAAAAACTATTGCCGTAGCTCCCGTAGGTTGTGCTGTTTTTGCTTACGAATATTTTAATTTTGATGTTACAGAAGCGCCTCACGGAAGACCACCGGCTGTTGCCACCGGAATAAAAAGAACAAATCCTGACAAATTTGTATTCACGTATCAAGGCGACGGAGATATAGCTGCAATAGGAATGGCAGAAACCATACATGCGGCAAACAGAGGCGAGAATATAACAACTATATTTGTAAATAATGCCAACTACGGTATGACAGGCGGACAAATGGCGCCCACAACACTGATAGGACAGATAACGGAAACTACACCTTTCGGTAGAAATCCAGAAAGAGAAGGATACCCGATAAAACTCTGTGAACTTCTCTCAACGCTCGAAGGAACAGCATACTTGGAAAGAGTTGCGATATATAATCCGCAAAATATAATGAAAGCAAAAAAGGCAATAAAAAAAGCTTTTCAGTGCCAAATTGATAGAAAAGGCTTCTCTTTGGTCGAAATTATCTCAAATTGTCCGGTAGACTGGGGTATGACTCCACTTGATTCAATAAAATGGGTTGAAGAAACATTTATTAAATCCTTTCCACTCGGGACAGTAAAAGACAAGACCAATACATAAAGTTTTGTTTTTTTCAAAGCTATGAATTAGAGAAAATTCATTTATATAAAAAACACATCAGCTCTATATTACTCAAGCATTTTTCATTATTCTTTTAAGTTTTTATAAAATTAATCTAAATATTCGCGTAATGACTTACTTCTTTTAGGATATTTCAATTTTCTTATTGCTTTCGCTTCAATCTGTCTTACTCTCTCCCTTGTGACACCAAATTTTTTACCAACCTCTTCAAGCGTACTTGGATATCCTATGCCTACACCATATCTTAAACGTATAATTTCAGCTTCACGCTGAGTTAAAGTGTTTAATACTTTTTCAAGTTCAAGCTGAAGTCTGTACTGTTGAGTTTTAAATACTGGATTGGGACTGTTCTGATCTTCTATAAAATCTTCAAGACGAGAATCTTCTTCTTCGCCAACCGGCGTCGCAAGAGAAACTGGTTCCTGCATCATCTTCAATATTTTTCTTACTCTATCGTGGGAAAGTTTTAATGTCTTTGAATATTCTTCTATAGTAGGCTCTCTGCCTATATCTTGCTGATATTCCTTTTTAATTTTGGTAAGTTTTGATATAAGCTCCTTCATATGAACGGGAATTCTTATAGTTCTTGCTTGATCGGCGATGGCACGATTTATAGATTGTCTTATCCACCACGTGGCATAAGTTGAGAATTTAAATCCTCTTTTCCATTCAAACTTTTCTACGGCTTTTGAAAGTCCGAGATTTCCCTCTTGTATCAAATCCGATAATTCCAAATTGCTTATTCCGACGTGCTTCTTCGCTATTGAAACAACAAGCCTGAAATTTGCTTCAATAAGCTTCATTTTATCTCTGTGTATAATATCTTCAAGTTCTCTAATCTTCCTGTCAATTTCAATTATCTCTTCGGGAGTTATAACAAAACCATCTATCAGATTAGTCCGCTTAGCCAAAAGATCTTCAATTTTTGTTATGTCTTCTGCCACATCTTTTACAGAAATACCCGTACGTTTTTTAAATTCAGATACAGAAATCTTTCTTGCATTATAGTTTTTAAGCAACAGATAAACTTCAGGGAAAAGACTTTTATATTTGTGTCCAATTTTTTTTAACTCGCCATTTATTTCATTTAATTTCTGCGCTTTCGTCTTAACTTTATTAATAATCCTTTTGATTTTATCTTGATTGAGATCAAGATCCACAATAAGGTTGACAATCTCGGAATGAAGTTCTTTTACCTGCGTCTGACACTTCTCTCTGTTTTTACGGGATATTGATTTAAGTTTTAATTTCTTTTCACAAGCATTTATATTTTCTTCAATATCATTTATTTTTTTTACAGCTGACTTTATTTTTAAGTCCATTGTTCTTAACTGTCCCGACGATTTTTTCCCTCGAGGCATAAGTTCTTTGGACGTCATCTCCTGCTGTCTTATAAGCATTTCCCACTTTCTTACTTCTTCTACGATAAGAGGCGATTCTAAAACTATGAATTTTAATTTCTCTTCGCTTTCTCTTATATTTTTTACAAGCTCGACTTCCATAGATCTTTCAAGCAACGGAACTTTCGCCATCTCACTCAAATACATTCTTACGGGATTTATATCCTCTTCTTCACTTATAGCTTTTACAGACCGCTCTACGGCTTCGCCACTATTTCTCTTTGCCTTATCAGAAAGATATTCTTTATCATCTATTACTTTAATGCCCAAATCTTCTAAAGTCACAAAAAAGCTGTCAATTTTTTCGGCAACCATAGATTTTTGCGAAAGACTCTTATTAATGTCTTCATAAGTCAGATAGCCCTGCCCTTTACCGGTGTCGATCAAATCCTGAAACAAACCTTTTTTCACCATTTAATTTCCTCGATCCCTTTAAAAAAATTGTCAATTCTTTATATTCATTAAATACATTCTTATTTATTTCTTTCTCACCTGTATCCATCAAAAGAATTTCTTTTTTAAGTTGCTGTCTTCTTCTTTCAAGTCTGTCTATTTTGATATCTTTTAAAATGATACTTAAAGCCTCTTTAATGTCATTGTATTTTATTGTGTTCAATGTCAATTCTGCAAACCAATTTCCGTCTTCTTCTGACAAGACATTTAATATTTCGGAGTCACTCGATCCCGAAGTTATAAGTTCGAAAACTTTTTTACATCTCGCGTCTTCAAAACAATCCAGGTTAATTTCTTCAATACAATCTCTGTTGTTTAAAATAAGATTTAAAAGATCTTCTTCCAAAGACATTGAAACTTTTTTATTTGCAACAACTTGTTCATCTAAACCCCTATCAACTTGCAAATAACCCTTGAGTTTTAAACGCTGCTTTTTCTCAAACTCTATCCAAACTGCTTCCTCGTTAACACCAATATGCTGCGCTACACATTTTATCCACTCTGTCTGAATTATAGAATTGGAACTTCTTAAAATAAAACCCAAAAGAGTAGATACAGCACTCGCTTTCATTTCGGGCGAACTTTTTTTCCCGCCCGAAGATAAACCTCCGCACACTCTTGCAATCATGAAATCTATCGCACTCTTAGAACTGTCTTTAAGAAGCTTTAAAAAGCTTTCCTTTCCATATCGGTTGAGATACTCGTCAGCATCAACATGCTCAGGTAAAGCGGACACTCTGCACTCTATTCCGCTTTCGACGAGAATTTCAAGAGATCTTTGCGCAGCAGCTCTTCCAGCATTATCAGAATCAAAAAGCAAGGTGACACTGTCGGAATACCTTGAAATCAACTTCGCATGATATTGAGTAAACGAAGTCCCAAGCGTCGCGACTGCACCCGTTATACCAAACTGCTGCGGAATAACAACATCCATATATCCTTCAAGAATAATCATTTTTCTTTCTTTCCGAATTTCAGGCAAAGTCTGAAATAACCCGTAAAGATTTGACGATTTTGAATAAATAACAGTTTCAGGACTATTTAAGTATTTAACCTCATGATCTGCAATAGTTCTTCCGCCGAACGCCACAATTCTCCCCTGAACGTCAAAAATTGGAAAAACTATTCTGTCCGACATGTATTCAAAAAAACTTCCATTCTCCATTTTGGCTATCAATCCCGCTTTTAAAAGATCATCTCTTACACAACCCTCTTTTAAAGCTGATCCCAAAAACTGGCCTTTAGGAGAAAACCCAAGTTTAAACTTATTCACCGTTTCGCGACTTACACCACGTTTTGCAAGATATTCTCTCGCTTTTCTGGCACTTGAGTTTTCAAGCAAACACCTATGATAATATATAGCCGAATTTTCTAAAATGCCAAACAGTTTCGTTTTTTCAGATGTTTTTATTATATCTTGTTTTGTTTCTTGAATTTCTATATTTGCCTTTGCGGCAAGTTTTTTTACCGCTTCAATCCATGATATACTGTCGGCAAGCATTACAAACTTAAAAACATCGCCCACAGCATCACAGCCGAAGCATTTGAAAATTCCTTTTTCAGGACTCACTACAAAAGACGGCGTTTTTTCACTGTGAAACGGACAACACGACTTCCAGTTGCGCCCTGCTCTTTTTAAGTCCGGCAAATATTCCCTTACTACAGACTCTATGCCGTTGGAAAGTTTTATTCTCTCAATCGTATCTTCAGATATTGACATTTTTACCTTCTGAACCTTCTGAAACCCGAACACTCTATAAATTCAAATTTTTCAGGAGCTTCGCTTTCTAATTTGTCAAAAAGCAGATTTAAACCCAAATTATCAGATGAAATATGTCCTGCCAAAACAACATTTAAATAATGTTTCTCCGCTTCCTTAACTGCTCTGGTGCTCAAATGCATTGAAATAATTGTTCCAACTCCCGCAGCTTTAAGCCCTTCAAAAGATTCGAGAGGACCTTCCGTGCCGCCTGTCATATCAACAAAAACTTTTCCGCAACGCGAATAATCACTCCCGTTTAAAATAAACGGCGCATGCCCAACTTTTGACGCATGCTGATATTCAGGATACTTATTTAACAGTTCCACAATCTCTTTCAAATATACTGGATTTAAAGCATTGATTTCATTTTGTAAAAACGCAGTCACATGGTTGTCCGCAACACTGTGCGCAGTCATAAGAGGTACACCTAAAAGCTTTGCAGCATCATAAACTCTTTCATTATTCTGAGGAAGCACACTCCTCTGTACCTCTTTCATTCTTTTGGAAACAATTTTTTCGGCAACATTTATCGGAATACCCTGCTTATTTAAAATATCTGCTTGCATTTCCAAAACACTGTAAAACGTTGAATAGGCATACCCCTCAGGATGATGTGCTATGACCAAATCAATTTCAATGCCTGAGTTCATAAGCTGTTTTGCAAGTAAAAGCTCTTGACTCTCTATGTCTATACCGACCATAACAGTTCTAACTTCGGTATTTTCATCACCGTAAAGAATTCTTGAATCATAATAAGGGTTTGTAAGACTTTCCATATCGTAATTCTCTTTCTTTTTACCTGAAAGAGCATCATATTCTTCTTTGCGCTTCGATAAATCCAGCTTAACAATATTTACGCCCCTCGGATCTGTCTCAATCCCTTCCTTTATAAATAATTTATGTATGTCCTTTAATTTCATTTTTCATAGCCTCAAAATAAAAGGGAGTCGTATGTCGTCAATACATCTAAACATAACTCCCTTCTTATTTTCAATTACTTTGACCATCTACTATCTTTAACCATTTTGCGACGGATTTTCCTTTTCGTTTCTGCAAGTCTCTCTTTTTTCAAAACGCTTGGAGTCTTGTAAAATTCACGTTTCTTTATTTCTTGCATTACTCCGTTTCTTTCACACTCTCTTTTAAAACGTCTTATAGCTTCTTCAATAGACTCGCCTTCGCGCACTTTAACGTTGACCATTTTTTTCTAAAGCACCGCCTTTCTTAAAAAAGATTAGTTTTTTATTTTCACATTATCCGGGCGGCCAGCTAAAAACCCGACCTCCTAGAAGATGATAATGGATATGAAGAACAGTTTGTCCGCCGTCCGCACCGCAGTTATTTACTATACGAAATCCGTTTTTCATTTCAGGAAACTGCTTCGCTATTTTTGACATGACAATCTGAACATTGCCCAATATTTTTTCGTCTTCTTCCGAGACAGTGTCTAACCCGACTATATGCTTTTTGGGAATAATCAATATATGAATCGGTGCCTGCGGATTTATATCTTTAAAAGCAAAAATTTTCTCGTCTTCGTATATCTTATAAGACGGAATCTCTCCTTTGGCTATTTTGCAGAAAAGACAATTCTTTGACATTTAAAATCCCTTTATTTATTATGACTACCTCATATATAATACAAAAATAATTAAAAATTGTATCCCATTTAGAAAAAGTATTAATTTACCTGTATTAGCTAGATAAATATGATGCGATATTTTAAAATTATCGATTAGTATCATTTATAATATTTATAAATCCACCCCGCCTCAGTGTTCTGTCATATCTTTATACCAGCATATCTTCAAGCATTCTTGGATTGGATCGCCGAATACCTGCTTTATTTTCTATCCTTTTAATTCCGGTTAAATTGCTTTAGATACTTTTATCTTAATTCTTATGTCTTCTTTTACTTATTTCTTCACTTTTTAATTCCCAAACCCTGTTTCTTTTAACCGTTTTCTCCAAAGGTTTATTACTTTCATCTCGGCTTTAATATCTATTTTATCCTTTTTTCAGCATATCTCACCAAATTATCTACAAAATATATCAAAGCTCTGCGATATGTATTCCAAAAACGGAATTTTTATTGTTCCCGATATAAGCAGTAGATAATAATTTTCACTCTGCGTAAAGAAACGCTGCTCAGAAAATTTTGATATAAAAAAATCTTCAGAAATATATCCTCATGTTATGTCAGAAAGTACAAGGAAACAGATAATAAACCATAAGTTTTTCATAAAAGGAATCAACTGTTTTAAAACTGCAAAAGCAACCGAATACAACACATTGCCGTTCTATATGCAAGAATAATATCTTTCACCCCGTTTTCTGATTTTTAAAAAGTCGCAATGCCATTGATACATCCTTTAAAATCTGAGCTTTAAGCGCCTTACTATCCACAAATTTTTTTTCATCTCTTATTTTTTTCAAAAGCATAACTCTGGTTTGTAACTTTTTCCATGTCCCTTTAAAATCCAAAATGTGTGTCTCTGGAACAATTTTATTTCCCCTGTCAAAAGTAGAGCGTATCCCTATGCTTGTAAGAGAAGGATATATTCTTTTATTCTGCGTTATAAGACTTATGTAAACTCCCTTGGGGAGAAGTTTATCACTATCTACACGGAGATTAACTGTAGGAAATCCAAGCTTTTTACCCGCGCCTTTTTCGTTAAACGGAATTCCCGTAAAAAAATAATTTCTGCCAAGTAGTCTTGCTGCATTTTTTACATCACCTTTTTCAATTAATATCCTTATATAAGACGATGAAATTTGTCTTGAAGCGTCCTTTAAAGGCTCAACTATATCAATTCTTATATTCTTTTCTCTCGTTTTTTTCTTAAGCCATTCAATGTCTCCCTTTCTGTCTTTCCCAAAAGCAAAATCAGAGCCACACACTATTTCGGAAACATTAAGCATTTTACATAGAAATTTATCAAAAAATTCGTTGGGGTCACAGGAGAGAATTTCCGAATGAATTTCTATTATAAAAATTTCATCTGCCCCTAAAAATTTAATTTCTTCTATTTTTTCTTCGTATGTCGTAAGCAGACCCTTTACCTTTTTAATGGGCTCTTCAAGCACAATTATTACACTTCTTAAATTATTCTTTTTTGCGGCACACAAAGTTTTATTTACGAGAAATCTGTGACCTTTATGCACTCCATCAAAAGTTCCGATGGTTATTGCCGATTTTCTTATCATTTTATACTCATTGGATATGTCTGCCGAAAGCTTTACCTTTCAGCAACTGTTTTTTTATTTGTAGTAACGGTAAACCAGAATTAGAGCGATTCTAAACGAGGGTATCAATTTCTCAATTATTTTACTAGCACTGCCCGTATCTTTAAGTCTCAAAGCAAATATATCTATTCTTTCTCTTTTCAAAGTCTTAACTGTTATGTCGCACTCTAAAATACTTCCAAACTCCTGCGCTAAAGTTTTTATGTAAGTTCCGCTGAAAAGCCTGAGAAACTTTATCTCCAAATATTTTAACTATCTTTTTATATATTTTCATATTTGAAATGCCGTTTTTGGAAACTACATTTTTATCTAAATAATTTTATCCAGCGGAAAGAAACTTAAACAAATCTTATCTCTTTTCACGAATTTATCGTTTTGCCTACCAAAGTAAGTAAAAATCTTGTAATATCAATATCTAAAGCATCGCATACTCCGACGACTTAACGTTTAAAACTATTTTTATTCTACTTTTTTATTGGACAACTTCAAACAAAATAATATCCTTATGGTTTACACGTCAAACTATTATAGCTTCGAGATATAACTGATTAACTCATACAAACATATACAGCACCGACCGAATCCTCCAAAATCTCACCTACTTTGTAAAAAACAAAAACACCGTCCGGCGAACAATCTAGACAAAACATACAAATATACAGAAAAACTGCCACAGCACAATATACTTGTACGTGTTAACCGCCCATGAGCTTCTCTTTTAAAACGCTGCTTATCATCTTGATTGAAGCATTCATTCCCTCTTTAATAGTACATCCTGCGGCATTTTTATGGCCACCGCCTTCAAACCTGCACACAATTTCTAAAACATTAAAAGTGTTCACTGAACGACAGCTTATTTTTGTGGTTTTCTTATCTATTTCTTTGAAAAGACAGCCGACTTTTACGCCTTTTATTCTTAAAGTATAATTTACTATGCCATTATCGTCACCATCTCTTGCACCGCTTTTCTTAAACATATCTCTTGTTAAAACAACATAAGAAACGCTATTATTAAAAATCGTTTTTATTCCACATAAAGCAATTCCCTTTAACTTTAAAGCGTTGATAGAACTATTTTCATAAACTTTTCTATAAATTTCATTTATGTTTATGCCATACTCCATAAGTTTTACACAAGCAATATGCGAATTAGAAGTAGTGTTTATCTGTTGGAAACGACCTGTATCAGTCAATATGCCCGTATAAAGATTCTCCGCTTCGCTTTTAGTAAGTTTAATTTTCATATATTCTAAAATATTCAATATGAGTTCTGCGGTTGACGATGAAGATGGAACAATATAATTTACAGTTCCGAAATCAGTATAAGTTAAATGATGGTCTATATTGATTACTTTTTTTGATTGACCCGGAGTAATTATATCACCCATTCTTGAAAAGTTAATCGATTCTAAAATTATCGCACAATCAAATATGTCAGTTTTCTTTGCTGACTTTTTTATTTCACTCGAACCCTTAAGAAATCTTAAAAAATCTGGTACCTCGTCAGCACAGTAAACACATGCTTTCTTACCTAACCTATTTAAAACAGACGCAAGAGCCAAAGCTGAACCGAGACTGTCGCCATCTGGTTTCATATGACCGGCAATAAAGAATGTTTTTGATTGTTTGATTATTTTGGAGATTTCTGAAATTTTCTTCAAATCGTTCTTATTTAAATTCATACGCAACGACATTTCTCTCCCCATAAATGAGTCAAAGTATTCAATTTTTTCTTTACAAATTTATTTACATATCTGCAATTAAACGCATAGTCCTTACTGACGTACGTATATCGAAACAATTATTGATTTGCACACACAAACTCAAAAGATATCACTATTTTTTTTCTTCTTCTATTTTTTTGAGTATATCAAATACTTTTGTAGCTTTTTCATTGGTATCATCATAAATAAAAGATATTGTCGGAGTACGTCTTAAATTTAAATGCAAAGCCAGTTGGTGTCTTACCTCTTTTGTATTCTTCTTTAAAACTATATCTGCTTTTTTCTTATCTTCTTCAGAACCTAAAACGGAATAATAAATTTTACAACTTAACAAATCGTCTGTAAGGTTGACACTCATAACCGTAACAACTCCTTCGTCCAAGCCTTTCATCTTCATTACGATTGACGACACAGTCCGATGTATAAGCTCACCTACTCTGACATATCTTTTATACGATAATGGCATATTAACTTCCTTCTAGGTTTATTACTTCGAACTTGATTTCAGAGCCTGTCCCTTTTATTGTGCATTTTAATGGCAAAATACTTGAACTAAAAGACTATGTACAATTGATAAGGAATCATCACTTAAAAATTATGAATGAAACTTCTCACTAGATTTAGAACGATGCTTTATATCAAGCTTTTAGTGACGATGATGAATACTTGACACAAAATAAAGCCGATATTGCAGATTTCTACTGCCGTATCCTTCCTTTAGCGTATACACTTTAACACTAAATTAAAGAGGAGAATTTAAATATCCACAGCTAAACATAAAGATGAAAATTAAAGAGAAGCGCCATGTCATTGCATGGCTTGTTGTTCCGACCTGTCATTTTTATTAACTATCTAGCTTTCTTGCAAATTTCTCCATAGTAAAATTCTCAATTATGTCACCGGGTTTTATATCAGAAAAGTTTTCAAGACCGATTCCACACTCATAGCCTTTTTCAACTTCTTTGGCATCGTCTTTGAATCTTTTTAACGAAGAAATATTTCCCTCAAAAACAATGATGTTATCTCTCAAAAGCCTTATCCTTGCAGCTCTTTGTATTTTCCCGTCGATGACAGAACATCCTGAAATAATCCCATAGCTTGACAGTCTGAATACCTGCTTTACAACGGCTCTGCCGAGTACTTTTTCTTTCATATCAGGAGCAAGCAAGCCTTCCATAGCAGCTTTAACATCTGCAATTAAATCATAAATAATTCTGTAAACACTTATGTTTACCCCTTCTGCTTCCGCAAGTTTTTCAACTGCGGCATCGGGACGTAAGTTAAAACCAATCACTAAAGCATCTGAAGCAACGGCTAAAGCAATATCTGATTCTGTAATTGCACCCGCACCTCTATGTACTATTTTCAAATTTATTTCAGAAGTTGAAAGTCTTTCCAAAGCATCGCTCAACGCTCCTAAAGAACCCTGAACATCTGCTTTCAATATTATTTTCAAATCCTTTACTTGTCCCAAACTTATATCAACAAGTGATAAGTGACGTCTTGGTTTTAAAGAAGCTTCTTTAGCTTTTTCTTTTCTTGACTGTGCAATTTCTCTTGCTTGCGATTCATGATCAACCACAATAAATCTATCGCCTGCCTGCGGAGGCTCGTTCAGTCCTAAAATTTCCACCGGAGTGCTCGGAAGAGCTTCATCAAATCTCTTCCCACAATCATCAATCATCGCTCTTACTTTACCGTAAGTCGTTCCTATAACCAAATTATCAACAATTCTCAAAGTCCCGCCTTGAACCAAAAGCGTCGTTACCGGACCTCTGCGAGAATCGAGTTTCGCCTCAACAACTATTCCTTCAGCTTTTTTATCAGGATTTGCCTTGAGATCCATCATCTCAGCTTTGAGTAAAATCATTTCCAATAACAAATTAATGTTGGTTTTTTGTTTTGCAGAAATATCAATCATTATTGTATCACCGCCCCATTCCTCAGGCACAAGACCATAATTGCTTAATTCCTGTCTTACCTTTTTCGAATCTGAAACAGGCAAATCTATCTTATTTACTGCAACTATAATAGGCACATTCGCGGCTTTGGCATGGTTTATGGCTTCAATTGTCTGCGGCATTACACCATCAGTTGCGGAGACAACAAGCACAACTATATCAGTAGCTTGTGATCCTCTAGAACGCATTGCTGTAAAAATCTCATGACCGGGAGTATCCAAAAACACAATATATTTCCCACCTGGTGCTTTTATTTTGTACGCTCCGATATGCTGCGTAATGCCACCGTGTTCACCCGCAACAATGTTACTATTTCTTATTGTGTCAAGAAGAGAAGTTTTACCGTGGTCAACGTGACCCATAATCGTAACGACCGGCGGACGCACCTTCAATTTTGAAGGATCTTCCTTTTCAGCACTTACCTTTTCATCAGAATAAATTGACACAAACTCCGTATCATAACCGAACTCATTAGTCAAAAGAACAGCTGTATCAATGTCAAGTCTTTGGTTTATAGTAGCAAGACTCCCCAAAGAGAGAAGTTTCTTTAAAACATCGCCAACCTTGAGCTTCATTTTCTCGGCAAGTTCCCTTACGGTTATCAACTCATTTATTAAAATTATCCCTTTATATTTATCTTTAACGGATTCTGTGTTAGCTCCTACCGACTTTGACGCAGCGTTTGGTTTCTCAGTCTTTAGAACAGTCTGTTCCTGTTCTACCGGTTTTTGCTCTATGGTTGTTACATCGGGAGACGACGGAGATGGCAAAACAGCAGTTTCTTGTATTTTTTTTGCCTCAGATTTTTCTTCCGTTCTTTCGTCTTCTACAAAGGTTTGAGAATCATTTTTCTCTTTAACACCTTTATCATCTTCAAGTTTGTGTATTTCCTGTTTTTCTTTTTCCTCAGAAACAACTTTCTTAACAATTTTTCTAACGGTTTTCTTTTTAACAGAGTCAGCTTTTACCCCTTTTGTCTTAACAGATTTTGTTCTTGTTTTCTTAGGCTTAGTCTTAGCCGTTTTCTTAGCAGCTGCAACACTATCGTCTTTACCCTTTTTTAAGGTTTTCTTAGCCGACGATGCAACTTTCCTCTTTGTAGTTTTTTCCTTAGAAACTTCTATTTTATCAATTTGTTTTAATGGCATAAACGCTCCTGCTTATTTTTCAACGCTCTTTTTTGCCGCTTCAATGATTTTTTCAGCGGTTTTAGGACCTATACCGGATAAAGTAGTAATATCGTCAATCGTCAGCAAGGACAATCTTTCTATATTCGTAATCCCCGCTTTTACAAGTGTTTTTATGGTTTTTTCGCTAAGTCCTTCAAGTTCTTCGAGAATTTCAGTCCGCTTTTCAATCCTTTCATTGTCTTCCTGTTTTTTCTGTCCCTCCGATTTCACATCGATATGCCAACCTGTGAGCTTTGCAGCAAGTCTTACATTATGACCATCTTTACCAATAGCTAAAAACAACATATCATCGGTCACCAAAACCTCCGACTTTTTCTCCTCTTCAGAAATAATTAACACGGAAATAACTTTTGCGGGAGACATTGCGCTTGCTATATATTTCGCTGGATCTAAAGAATAAGGCACTAAATCAATTCTCTCACCTTTTAATTCGTCTATTATAGGTTTTACTCTTGCACCTTTTACGCCTACACACGCGCCTACGGGATCAACTTTTGGATTGTGCGATAACACAGCTATTTTTGTTCTCACACCCGGCTCTCTAACCACATTTACTATCTCTACAACCTTTTCATAAATTTCAGGCACTTCAAGTTCAAAAAGTTTTTTTACAAGTTCAATGCTTGCTCTCGATAAAACGACTCCAGAACCTTTGACGTTCTTTTCAACTTTCATAATCACAGCTTTTATATACTGTCCGACGCTGAATTTTTCTCTAAATACTTGTTCATTTAAAGGAAGTATGGCTTCTGTCTTACCCAAATCAACTATGAGATTCCTATTTACTATGCGATATATAACGCCATTTACAATCTGCCCAATTTTTTCTCTCATCTCGTCAAACAGTGAATCTCTTTCGGATTCCCTGATTTTCTGCACTATAACCTGTTTCGCCGTCTGTGCGGCAATACGCGAAAAATCCTGCGTATCAAGAGGTATTCTCACTTCAGCACCAAGTTCCGCATTCTGCCCAAGCTTTTTCGCGTCTTGAACACATATTTCCAAAAGAGGATTTACAACATCTTTGACAACGACCTTTATTACGCTTGCAACCATTTTTCCCAATTCAGGATCAACTTTAGCTTCAACGTTAACATTTTTACCGACATGCTTTTTATATGCTGACACAAGAGCATTTTCTATAACTGCTAAAATATCTTCTTTCTTAATTTTTTTATCTTTTTCAATCTGCTCAAGAGCTATTAAAAGTTCACCCTTTTCCGACATCTCATCCTCCTAAACATCTGTTTCTATATTTGCTTTCTTTATATCCGAAAATTCTATTTCCACAATTCCGTTCGCCACATCGTCTATTTTCATCTTGCCGTCTTTAAAATTTAAAAGAGTTCCCAAAAAACTCCTTTGATTGTTTATGGGCTTAAAAGTTTGTATTCTCACTTTACTCCCAACAAAACGCTTAAAACTTTCTTCTTTTTTTAAAACTCTATTAGGTCCCGGAGAAGAGATTTCCAGGATATAAGAATCTTTTAATATATCACTCTTGTCTAAAAAAGCACTAAAAACATAGCTTATATTTTCACAATCCTTCATTGTTACTCCACCGTTTTTATCAATAAAAATCCTTGCGACCCAACTGCCGACTTCCTTAACATACTGCACATCAACTATTTCTACTTTTTTTTCCGCCGCAATCGGTGCAAGCAAATCTTCTATTTCCTGCGTTTTCTCCATCTATCACTGTCCTCACAAAAGCAAAAGGCAGCCATCAATCAGCCACCTTTCATGTATAGTACAAATTTAAAAAGCAACTATATTTTTTGTTCAACAAATATACCTGGACCCATTGTCGACGAAACAGAAATACTCTTCATATACTGTCCTTTTGAACTTGAAGGCTTCGCTTTGACAACAGCTTCTATCAAAACTTTTATATTATCTGTAAGTTTTTCTTTTTCAAAAGATGCTTTTCCCACCGGAACATGAATTATTCCGAAAGAATCGTTCTTATATTCAATCCTTCCTTTTTTAAGTTCTTCGACTGTCGCGCCGATTTCAAATGTCACCGTCCCTGATTTTGGATTTGGCATAAGACCTTTAGGTCCGAGGATCTTTGCCACCTTGCTTAAATCTTTCATGACGTCAGGCGTTGCAACCAAAACGTCAAAGTCAAGATTACCTTTTGATATATCTTCAATCAAATCATTAGAACCTATAATATCAGCACCCGCTGCTTCAGCTTCTCTCTGTTTTTCACCTTTTGCCAAAACCGCAACTTTTCTTGTTTTTCCGATGCCATGCGGTAGAGATATCGTACCCCTTACCATTTGATCGCTCCGTCTAGGATCAATTCCAAGTTTAATGTGAGCTTCAACAGTCTCGTCAAATTTTGCCGTTGCCATTTCTTTTACAAGAGTTACAGCCTCCATCAGTTTATAAGTTTTACGTTTATCAACTAATTTCGCCGCTTCGCTAAGCCTTTTACTCACTTTTCCTCCTGTGGTTACGTCGAGTATAAACCGACTCCCACTATTCATTTTTATTTTCGTTTATCTTAATACTGAAAAGAACAAAGCAATTTCTACGGCAAGTTCTCTAAACTGTTTCATTCGCAATATAGTATCTATAATATCAGGTAAAAAAAACCCATTGCCGCTAATTCCAAATATTATAGATACTATATTTTCAATTTCTTATTATGCTATATTATGACTACTACTTAACAACATCAATGCCCATGCTCTTTGCAGTCCCTTCGACCATAAGCTTTGCAGCATTTAGGTCTCCATTTGCGTTCAAGTCTGGCATTTTTTGCTTTGCTATTTCTTCTATCTGCGCCGCAGTAATTTTTCCTACTTTATTCCTATTAGGAACTCCTGAAGCTTTCGCAACACCGGCAGCTTTTTTAATCAAAGCAGGAACCGGAGGCATTTTTGTTATAAAAGTAAATGATTTGTCTTCGAATACAGTTATAACCACAGGTATTGTCATTCCTTGCTCCATTTTTTTTGTTCTTTCGTTGAACTGCTTGCAGAAATCCATAATATTTACACCCTGCGGACCTAATGCGGAACCTACCGGCGGTGCCGGATTCGCTCCACCCGCGGGGATTTGTAATTTAATCATTGCTTTCACTTTCTTTGGGGCCATTTTGCATTACTCCTAATATTGCCTCAGCATCACTTGCACACATAACTGAGAATTATTAATATTGAACTTTTTAAGGATTCAATCGTAACTTTTTTTACATTTTTTCAACTTGCAAGAAATCAAGCTCTACTGGTGTAGGTCTTCCAAATATTGTCACCATAACTCTGAGCTTACCCCTCTCATGGTTGATTTCATCTACTATACCAATAAAATGTTTAAACGGTCCTTCAATAATACGGACGTTTTCTTCTTTCTCAAACGATACTGCAGGTCTAGGTTTAGAAGCATCTGGATTAATAACGATGTCAAGAAGACTTTCAACTTCGTTTTGCGCCATAGGGACGGGTTTTACGCCGCCTAAAAAACCTGTAACACCTACAGTATTTCTGATGAGCCAGAAAGTGGTATTATTTACAGTCATTTCGACAAAAACATAGCCGGGATAGAATTTTCTTCTTTTTATTCTCTTTTTATTTTGTTTTACCTCAACCACTTCTTCAGTTGGAACAAGTATTTGCGAAATTACATCGTGCATATTCAAATTTGTAATAGCCATTTCCAAATTTTTCTTTACTTTATCCTCATGTCCTGAATAAGTATGAACAACATACCATTGGTTTACCATTTTTCACTCCAGCTCATAATATAATATTAACAACCAGACCTAAAAGTAAGTCAACAATGCTGACGAAAATAGACATGATAATAACAAATACAATTACCACTGCAGTAGTTCCAACAACTTCTTTTTTACCAAGCCATGTAACTTTTGCAAGTTCATAATATGAGTCTCTAAAAAATTGTAGAGATGCTTTAATTAAATTCATTTTAAACCTTTGTCAATATTATTCAAAAACGGGGGCAGAAGGATTTGAACCTCCAAAGCTGGTTTTGGAGACCAGAAGTTTACCATTAGCTTATGCCCCCCCCCAATACTTGACTTATTGATTACCTTTTACTTTCTTCATTTTTAAACCTTTCAATAGTGTCTTTTCTTGCGTAAGAGATCCACGGGTAATCCTAACTTTTTCTCTTATTTTCTGGCGTTAATTTCGGCTTTCCATATGGATTCATTTACTTTATATCCATATCGACCATCTCTATAGGCTTATTATTTATTTTGCTTCTTCTCCTCCTACAATTAGGTCAATCTCTGAAGCTTTTAGATTATCTTCGTCAAATAACGGCGAGGGTGGCTCATTCTCGAGTATAACAGAGCGTTCTTTGATGTGTTCAGGTGATGATGACGATATCTTCGTCACGCTTTTTCTTTTCCAAAGGTGACTCCTCTTCATCTCTTTTTTCCTCAGCATAAAAATACTCGATTAGGTAGAGAACCGGTTTAGAGGTGTTAGCGTTGTCAATAAAAGTCTTCTTAAATTTCCTTATACGAGGGAACTCTTTATCTTTCTTTCTTGCAGGAGATGTGTCTTTAAAGCTATGAAATTCTGAAAAAGGCGGTACGACTTTAGAATAGCTCCGGTTTCAATCCTATAAAGTCTCATGGTTTTTCGTATTTTTTTCTCTTCTTACTTAAGCTTTTTTTAGGCGCTCCTGCTGATATACCTCTCCATAAGACTTAACACAACCACTGCTCCGAAAGAACCGGAATAGTAAGACAGAGTAACCACATTTTCTTCTAGCTCTGACACATTGTAGTAGTCGCAACAGAACGTCTTCCACAGCTCATAAATAAGGAATAACGCTATTAAGCAACTCTTTCTTATTTATTCACTTCTCTCCGCATATGCTTATCATTACTGTTTTCACTACTTTGTCTCTTTGTGATCAGTACGCTTTCTACAATTTTTACAAAATTTTTTCAACGATAGCTTTCCTTCCTGCTTCTTGCTTCTATCGAAGTAATAATTTCTGTTTTTACATACACTGCATGCCATGGCTATAATAATTCTATCTGCCATTTATTTAATTCTCCGATTACACTTATAATTTTACATTAAAACCAATATTAAAACATACACTTTTCTTCATTTGATCTTCGTTTTCTAAATAAGCGTTAAGTCTTTACTCGCAACAACAGCCAATCAATAATAGTCTTCCCTTTCTCATTCTCAAAAATATATCGCCTTAAAGCATATTTACTAAATACCTCTATCATCACTCAACTATTTCCG